>NZ_JBHWZO010000095.1:0-21599 GCF_042728455.1 Promicromonospora sp. NPDC060204 | reverse complement strand
GTTGCGGGCGGTCGGTGGACGGCCCCGGCCGGTCAGCCGCGCCGGGACCGGACGCGGATGGTCACGAGGGTGCCCACACCGAGGAGCAGCAGCGCGCCGGCCGCGGCGAGGTACGGGAGGCTGGTGGACCCGGTGGCGGCCAGGCCGCCACCGCCGCCCGCACCGTCGGCACCCGCGGTGGCGGTGATCGTGTACACCTCGGACAACGGCTCGCCGTCCGTGTCGAGGGCCTGGACGGTGTAGTCGCCCGCGGCAGAGACGGTGGCGGTGTCGGACGCCTCGCCGTCGTCGCCGAGGGTCAGCTCCTCCGCGTCGGCACCGGCCACCTCGACGGCCGGGGCAGGATCGCCGGCCGCAGCGGCCTCGCCGGCGAAGGCGACCTGGACGGTGATGGTCACCCCGGCGAGGTCCGGGCACGAGACGGTGAACCCGAAGGGCTCACCCACCGTCACCGTCTGGCTTTCGAAGGTGATGACGCAGGGAAACTCGCTGGGGCCGTACTCGTCCGCGGCCGCGGACGTGGCGGCGGCCGTCGCCGGTACCACCACGGCGGCTGCCGTGACGGTCAGAGCGCTGATGAGGCGTCGAAGCATTGCTCAGTCCTTGATGTCGTGACGTTCTTGCTGGACGTGTGAGATCGGTGTCCGTGCACCGGGATTCACGGCCCGCCGAATACAGCGCGGGACATGTGGGCAATCCGTCTTCTCTCGTCGGGAGCATCATTTTCCGACCGGTGTTCTCAAGGGTTTCGGACCCGGAGTTGTTCGCAGAATGACGCTCCCGCCCTGCTGCTTCCCGGTGATGATTACATAGGTGATAGAAGATTTCTCTCCCGCCCCCAAGGAGAAATCCCGGAATGACAGCCACAGCTGATCATGTTTTTGGGGTGATAGCCCGATATCTCCGGACTTGTCAGACGCCGCAACGATCCGGCCGCCGGCCGGCGCGTAGACGAGGGCACGCAGCCGGACCTCCCCGGGACGCGACTCCCCGATGCCGGTGACGTACTCGGGCAGATCCGCGGCCTCACCTGCGTCGACGCGTGAGGTGTAGGTGACGGTGACGGCCAGCTCGCGCGAGCCGTCCGGCCGCTCCTCGCGTTCCGCGACGTCCACCTCGGTGTCGACGTAGTACGCGATCTTCGCCATCTGAATTCCCTGTGTGAACACGCCGATCACCGGGCGGTCGCCGCTGACGCCGCGCAGGGCGCCGTCGAGCACCGTGCCCTCCAGCAGGTCCGCCTCAGCGGGCTCGCTCGACCACACCGAGAGCCGCCCCTCGCGCGCGGACCCCGCGAGGGCGTCGACCATCCGGGCGGGCTCGACGTCGCCGGCGGTCAGCGCCGCGAACGCCCGCTCCGCGACGTCGGCGAAGATCTTGTCCTGCTCACGGGGGGTCTGTGTCAGGTACACCTCGTTGAGCAGGTACGACACCAGCTTGTCACCGCGCAGGACGCCGCCCGGACCGGTGTCGACGCCGTCCAGCAGCGCCGCCAGCGCCACCGGGTCCGTGGCAAGCACACCGTCCACGGCCCGCCCGGTCTCGCGCCGCCACATCTCGCGCGCGATCTCGGCCGACCGCGGGAAGTCCGGGGTCGCGGTGACGTTCTGCATCCACCGGCCCAGGTCGTCGCCGCCCAGGACGCTCTTCTCGTCCCGGGTCAGCTCGACCACCGCCTCGCCGAACGAGCCCACCTGCACGCCGGGCCGCTGGTCGACGAGCTCGACCCGGCCATCGTCGGCGCGCAGCACCAGGACGGTCCCGACGATCCCGCCCAGCGCCCGGGGCTCCGCGTTGTTCTGCACCAGCACCAGGTAGTCGCGCGGGCCGTCCGCGCCCAGCATGGGCGGCAGGAGCTGCGCCGCCCGCGATGCCGTGGCGGTGGACATGCGCAGGTCGGAGAGCTGTGTCCCCAGCTCCTCGGCCGCGACTGCGACCTGCGGCAGCATCGGCGCACCGCCGATGGCCTCGACGCTCCGCAATGCGTCGCCGACCGCCTCGTCGGCATGCCGAACGTCGGGCGCCACGTCCTGCAGCGGCCCGAGGTCGACCCGCCCGTCCCGCGGCGCGAGCGCCCCCGGGTCGACCACCTCGACCACCTGGGCCAGCCGGGGCAGCGGCCCTTGCGCCAGCAGGTCGACCACGGCTGCCATTGTCGACACCGCGCGCACCGTCGGCCCGACGCCGGGTAGCCGGCCGGCGAGGGACCAGTGGGCGCCGTCGGTCGCCTCTCGTGCCTCCGCGGCATGTTCCTGCAGGTCGGACAACCTCGCACCGAATCCGTCGGTCCGGCCGGCGACGGCGTCGGCCTGAAGGGTCGTGACGTCCGCGGCCGCCTGTTCCAGCGCGCCCCGCGCCCGGACAGCGTCGAGCGCGACCCAGGCGAGGAGGACGACGAGGGCCACGACGAGGGCCACGACACCCAGCAGGACGATTCTCAGGTTGCGGCGGCGGCCGCGCGTCCAGAACGCCGGCCTGGACCGCGGGGGCCCGCGCCGGGGCAGGGGCGCAGGTGCCGGACCGGGCCGCGCGACCGGCAGCACCGTGGTATCGGCCTGGCTCGCCCATTTCTCGCCCCATCCTGGGTGTGTCACCAAGCCTCCTGATGGCTTCTCCGGCGCAATGCGCGCTAGATTACCCACGAGCCGAGAGATAGGCGCGGCGAATTGGCCTCCGTGCATTTTCACGGAACTTGCCGCCGCTGGCTCCTTGCACAATCATTAAATGAATCCGAATAGAAATTCCGTGCATATTCACGAAGTAATGCTGTGTTCATTTCTCGTTGCTCCCCGGAGATGCCGGGAGGAAGGTGTCCGCCATGCCGTTCACCGTGCTCGCCGTCTGCACGGGCAACATCTGCCGCTCACCGGCCGTGGAGCTGCTCCTGCGGGGCGTCCTGGACGGATCCGTCGTCGTCGGCAGCGCCGGGACGCACGCCCTGGTGGGCCGGCCCGTGCCGGAGCCCATGGCGGACCTGCTGGTCACCGACGGCTTCCCGCCCGCCGGCTTCGCCGCCCGGCAGCTCGTCCCCGACCTCGTGGAGCGGGCCGACCTGGTCCTGGCCCTGACCCCCGAGCATCGAGCGCTCGTGGTCGAGCAGGTACCGGCCGCCGTCCGCCACACCCTCACCGTCCGGGAGCTGGGCCGACTGTCGAGCAACCTGCGGCCGGGCGCCGTCACCGGGCGGGACGACGCCGCGCGGCTCGCCGCTCTCGTTCCCGCCGCCCTCCAGGAGCGGTCCCGGCACGCCGGGCGGCAGCACGACGACGGCGTGCTCGACCCGTACGGCATGGGCGCCGCCACCTACCGGCGCTCCTACGAGCAGATCGTCGACGCGCTCACCCCGGTCCTGGCCGCGCTGCGGGGGTGATCAGGGTGCGACCGAATTCACCCCGGGCGCTGCCCGCCTCAGCGGGCTCGGCGAGGCCCGGTCCGTACACTGGCAAGGTGCCAACGATCCGCACCCTGCTGGCCCATCCCGAGGAGCGTCGGCCCAGCCCGCCGGCCCCGCACGCCGATCTCTTCCGAGTCCTCGGCGCGGGTATCGGGCTGTTCGCGATCGGGCTGGTCGTCGCGCTGATCCTGCTCCTCGCCGGGCGCGGCGGCGTCGAGAACGTCGCGATCTGCGGCACGGGCGTGGTGCTCGGCGGGCTCGGCCTGCTCTGGGCGCGCCGCCACCGGTGACGCCGGGCTGACGCCCAGCCCGCCGGGCTGAGCCTCAGCCCCAGGCCCGCTCCGCGCCCAGCACAGCCGCACGGTCCGGGTCCCGCAGGACCGCCTCCAGCAGCAGCGGGTCCGCCCCGCCGATCTCGGCCAGCGCCCGAGCGAGGCCCTCGACCGAGACGGCGTGCGCGACGGCTGCGGACCCCTCGCCCGGCGCGCCGGCGGAGACCCACCACGTGACCGGCCGGCCCTCCACCGTCAACGTCGTGTGGCGGCGCCAGGTCTCCGGCGCGGCCGGCACGACCGCCCGGACCCGCGGGTCGAGCGCGACCGGCTCCCCGGGTTCGTCCGGTCCCACGTCGGCGCCGGCCTCCAGCGGGAGGTCGAGCAGGTCGGCGAGAGCCTCGGCGACGTCGGCGGGCCCGGGGACCACCGGGCCGAGCTGGGCCCACCGGGGCGACGCGGCGACGGCGAGGTCGTCCGTGCTCTCCACCGTGATCCCGGCCGGGCCGAACGCGGGCAGCCGGGGCGGCGCGATCCCGGGGCCGTCGGCCCGGGCGAGCGCGGCCAGCCCCGTCCAGACGGCGCGCGCGACGTCGGCGGGCAGCCGCCCGGACGACCCGGCCGATGCGTCGGGCAGCCGCTCCAGGACGGCGGGCCAGTCGCGTCCGGGCAGGTCAGCAAGGTTGTGCAGGCCGCCGAGCGCGGTCAGGAGGTCGGCGTCCAGGCCGGCCGTCTCCGGCGGTGCGGGCGGCAGGAGCGGGGTGTCCCCGAGCGCGAACGGCGCGCCGAGCCGGCGGCGCAGGAACCACGCCGTGTACGACGGCGCCTCGCGGTCCGGGGCGTCGGGCGACCGGACGGGCGTCAGCAGCGCGCGCCGCAGCTCCGGGTCGGCGGCGATCCGGGCGAGCCCCGCGGCGAGCGAGCCGTGCCCGGCACCCGGCCCGGCCCCGGTGCCCGTGGCCTCCCCCAGCGCGTCGAGGTCCGGGACGGCCGCCACGTCGCCGACCCACGCCCCCGCGCCGAGCTCCTCGGCGAGCAGGTCGAGGTACTCGTCCCAGTCGGCGAGCCAGCCGGCCGGGTCGTCGGGGCCGTAGTCGGCGTCGTCGTCCCCGTCGGGCGTCGCGACGTCGGCCACGCGGTAGACACCCAGGTCGGCGTGCGCCCCGGCGGCTCCGAGGGTGGCCTCGCCCCAGCGCTCGACGACGTCGGCCCGCACCGGGGCGAGGTCCAGGTTCCGGGCCGCCCAGGTGCCCGGCAGCGCCGTCTCGCGCAGCGGGACGACGGCGCCGTCCGCCACCACGGGCAGCTCGCCCAGCCAGAACGGGAGGTCCTCCGCGGTCTCGGCGACGGCGAGCCGCACCAGCTCGAGCACGGCGGACACCGTCTCCGCGGGGGTCGGGTCCTCGGGCGCCCACGGCCCGTCGGGCGCACCGGCGTCCGGGTCCTGCGACGGCGGCCCGGCGTGGGGCCCGGCCTGGGGCCCGGCCTGGGGCCCGGCCTGAGGTCCGGCCTGAGGCCCGGCCTGAGGCCCGGCCGACAGGACGGCGCCGAGGTGCTCGGCGTCGCCGTCGTCCAGCACCTCCTCCGCGGCGGCCAGCGCCGCCGACCGGACCGCGGCGTCCGCGAGCAGCCCGCGCGGCGTGGTGGGTACGGCGCCGGCCCGCTCCAGCACCGGGTGGGCGACGTCCGGGTGGACCACCCGGACGCCCAGCGCCCGGGCGATCCCGGCGAGCCGCGGGGTGTCGAGCAGCACGGTCCCCCGCGCGCCGCGGGTCACCCGGCCGTCCGCGAGCGGCAGCGGGGCCCCGGACACGGCCTCCAGGACCGCCGGCTCGCCGACGTGCGGCGCGAGGGCATCGAGTGCCGCGTGCACGACGCCGGGATCCGGCGGCAGGGCCTCGACCAGGTCGACGAGGTCGGCAGGATCCGCGCCGAGAGAGCGCACGAGGGCCTGGTGGCGCACGGGGACCGTGACCAGGGTCCTGTCGCCGGTCCGGGCGAGCGCACGGGCGAGCGTGGCGTCCTCGCCGAGCGGCCCCGCGACGAAGGCGGCGTCCCGGGGTGCGACCGGCGACGCCGGGTCGCTCGGCCGCAGCAGCGGCGTGGCACCCAGGGCGGCGCCCGCGGCCGCGCGGATCGCGGCGTCGACGTCGCCCGCCGGGAGCCCGGTCGGGACCAGGCCGAGCACGTCGCCCCCGGGCCGTGCGGCGAGCTCGCCCAGGAACGCGGCGTAGGAGCGGCCCGCCTCGGCGGCGACCCGGTCCGACGTCGGCCCGGGGAGCACGCCGCGCCGTCCCGGGTCGACCGGGAACGAGGCGATCAGGAGCGCGGGGAACGTGAGCCGGACGTCGGTGGGGGTCGGGGCGTGCAGCGTCGGCCCGGCCGCCGCCCGGCTCCCGGTCGCGACGCGGCTCCCGGTCGTACTGCGGCTCCCGGGGTCGGGCAGGGTCCCCGAGACGGGCACCGCCCAGAGCACCGACCAGTCCGTGCGGCGCGCCTCGGACGGCAGCGAGTCGTCCGGCTCCAGCTCGCCGGACGACCGGTGCACACGCCAGCGCGTCCCGACGTCGCGCAGCACGCGCGGCGTCGCCCGGGGCACCGTGTCCCCGGGTTCAGAACCCGGCTGACCTGCGTAGTCGTCCTCGATCACCAGCTCGTCGAGGGCGGGCAGCGCGAGCAGCAGACCGTCGTCGACGGCGGCGAGCTGGGCGCGGACGGCGGCCACCGCGGCGTCGTCCCGTAGCCGCACCTCGACCACGGTGTCCGGCTCCTCCGCCGTGGTCCCGGGCGCCGCGAACGGCAGCCGCAGCACGGGCAGCGCGCTGCCGCGCTGCCGGGCCTCGTCCGCGAGCCATCCCTCTGCCCCCACCGAGGGCGCGAGATCGGCCGGTTGCTCCGAGACCGGTCCGTCGTCGGACCGATCTCGGAGCAGGGGACCGATCTCGCTCACGCCAGGCCGCAGCCCCAGCCCGAGCTCCGCGCGGGTGGCCGCGAGCGAGAAGCGCACGCCGCCCGCGCGCGAGCGCACCAGGATCTCGTCCGACACCGACCGGACCGCGGCGAACCCGACCCCGAACCGCCCCACGACGCCGTCGGGCCCGGCCGGGCCGCCCGACTTGGCGGAGGCCCGGAGGGAGGCCAGCGACGCGACGCCGTCGGCGTCGAGCGCCGCGCCCGTGTTGGCGGCGACGAGCCACCAGCCCGCCGTGGTGCCGTCCGCGTCGTCGCCCGCGTAGCCGCGCGGTTCCAGGGTCAGCATCAGCCTGCCGGGCACCCCGGCGCGCGCGGCGGCGTCGGCCGCGTTCTGCGCGAGCTCCACCACTACCCGGTCCCGGTAGTAGCCGCGCGCGTGGTCCTCCTCGGAGTTCGCGTCCTCGCGAAAGCGCGTCGGCGACGCCAGCCACGCCTCGGTCACCACGCGCCGCAGCGCTCCGGTGCCGAAGGGGTCGTGGGTCACGCGGAGGGTTCGCCCCCGTCGCCCGCCGGCGTGTCGCCGGCCGCCGCAACCGGCTCGACCTCGTTCTCGTCGATCAGCGGGGCGGGCGCCGGCCAGTCGGTCGGGTGCGCCTCGACGTCGGTCTCCGAGTGGGCACCACAGCCGTGGTCGAGGGAGACCACCTTGCCGTCGTCGGGCGACCACTCGTTGGCGCACACCCCGAAGAGCTGGCCCATCGGACCGGAGAGCGGGATGAGGAACGCGCAGGCCGTGCACTCGGCGGCGGCCGCGACGGACCCCGCGGACGTCGGCCCGCGCGAGCCGCGGTACCAGCGCTCCGCCGCCTCGTCGCGGCCCTGCGGGGACAGCACGCGGGCGCGGGCGAGCGCGAGCTCGTCGATCGCGACCTCGTCGACCTCGGGGTCGCCGGTGGCGGTGTAGCCCGGCTCGAGCCGCGGGTCGTCGGCGCGGAACGGCAGCACGTCGCCCGGGCCTACGTCGCCCGGGCGCAGCCGCTCGGACCACGGGAGCCAGGCCGGGGCGAGGATCGCCTCGTCGCCGGGCAGCAGCTCGACCTCGCTGATCGTGGCGGCCCGGCCGCGCGGCACGCGCGTCACGGTGACCGTCCAGTGCCAGCCGCGGTACCCCCGCATGGTCGCGGCGAAGCGGTGCGAGACCACCCGCTCGTCCTCGAAGAAGGTGCCGAGGTGCTCCCCGACGTCGTCGGGCCGCTCGGCGACCTCCTGCGCGGCGGCGCGCGCGAGCTCCGCGGCGCCGTTCAGCACAGCGTCGCGGCTGGAGCGTGCGGCGACCCGCCGGGTGGGCGTTCGTGTGGCGGGCGCGGTGATCGTCACCATGTTCCTCGGGACCTCGTGGGGTTTCAGGCGTCGAAGTCGTCTGCGACCTTGCGCAGCATCTTGGCTAGCGTCTCCGGGTTCTTCGGATAACGCCCCTTGCGCAGGTCATTTGCCACCCGGTCGAGCATCTGCGTCAGGTCGCCGACGATGACGGCCATGTCGTCGGCGGGCTTCCGCCTCGCCTTGGCGACCGACGGTGCGGCGTCGAGCACCTTGACCGCGAGCGCCTGGGGACCGCGGCGGCCGTCGGCCACCCCGAAGTCCACGCGCGCGCCGGGCTTGGGCACCACGCCCTCGGGCAGGGCGGAGGCGTGCAGAAAGACCTCGCCTCCGTCCTCGTTGGCGATGAACCCGAAGCCTTTGTCGGTGTCGAACCACTTGACCTTGCCGGTGGGCACTGCAACCTTCTTCTGTGCTTGTCGGTACTGCTCGCGAAACTGCTCAGGGCGGTCCGAGGTGCTGCGACTGACGCGCTCTCTCCGGACCCGTTGCACAAGGTTACCGGGCGGATGCCTACCGCGTCGCATGCATTGACCGTTCTTCGCCCGCGTGGCGCGCCGGTGCCGGGCGCGGGCCGCCCGGATGCTGGGTTCAGACGCCGATGCCCAGGTCGGCGCCGAGCCGGAGCGCCACCTCGTCGAGCCAGGTCACGGGGTCGGCGACCGAGCCGATCTGGTGCCCGAACAGCTCGAACGAGATCAGGCCGAACAGCGTGGTCCAGGCGATGATCGTGCGGCGGACGGCCTCCGCCACGTCGTCGCCCGTCAGGTCGGTGCCCGCCCAGAGGCCCTGGTCCGCGATGAACGCGAGGCCAGGCGCGACGGTCACCGGCGCGTCCGCCGTGGCGGCGGCCACCGGGGCCGGCACGGCCGCGGGGCGCGCGCCCGCCGCGTAGGCGTCACCGACGATGCAAGCGAGCACGCGGACCACGCGGACGGCGGGCACGACGGTGTCCCGGGGCGCGGCGTAGCCCGGTACGGGTGTGCCGTACAGCAGGCCGAATTCTCCCGGATGCGCCACGCACCAGGCCCGCACGGCGCGGAAGGTGGCGAGCCAGCGGGCGCCGGTGTCGGCGCGGTCGGCGACGCCGGCGTCGGCGGCCTCCGCGGCCTCGCCGAGCTCGTCGTAGGACTCGACGAGCAGCGCCGTGAGCAGGGCGTCCCGGCTCGGGAAGTAGCGGTACACGGCCGACGACACCATCTCGACGTCCCGCGCGACGGCGCGCAGCGAGAGCGCCGCCGCGCCGTCGGTGGACAGCCGCGCGCGGGCGGAGTCGAGGATCTCGCGGGTGATCGTCTCGCGGGCAAGGGCGCGGGCGGTGCGGGCCGGACTCATGGCATTCAGGTTCGCATGACAGATCACTGCACACAACCGAGAGCACCGCTCTTGCCAAAGCGCACCCGCCCGTGCCACGCTTGCGGCACAACAGAGAGCACCGCTCTCGGAATGGAGCATTGGTCATGTCTGACACCCACCTCATCGTCGGCGCCGGTCCGATCGGACGGCACGTCGCCGCCCTGCTCGCCGAGCGCGGGTCCCGCGTCACGGTCGTGAGCCGCTCGGGCCGCACCACCGGGATCGACGGCGTGGAGCACCTCGCCCTCGACGCCTCCGACGCCGACGCGCTGTCCCGCGCCGCCGAGGGGACCGACTACCTCTACAACTGCGCCAACCCGGCCGACTACACCCAGTGGGAGCGCGTCTGGCCCCCGCTCGCCGCATCCCTGCTGACCGCCGCGGAGCGCTCCGGCGCCGTCTACGGCATCACCGGCACCCTCTACCCCTACGGCCCCGTCGACGTCCCGATCTCGGAGGACCTGCCCGACGCCGCGACCGACCACAAGGGCCGGCTGCGCGCCAAGATGTGGGCGGACGCGAAGGCGGCGCACGAGGCCGGTCGTATCCGGGCCGTCGAGATCCGCGGCTCCGACTACATGGGCCGCGGCGTGGGCGGGAACGGGCACATCTCGCGCCTGGTGCCGAGCGCGCTGGAGGGCAGGCGCGCCCTCATGATGGGCCGCACCGACCTGCCGCACACCTTCACCGACGTCGCGGACGCCGCCCGCACGCTGGTCGCCGCCGCGGAGGACCCGGGCGCCCACGGCCGCGTCTGGCACGTGCCGAGCAACGCCCCGGTGACGCAGGCGCAGGCCCTGACCGATGTGCTCGCGAGCGTCGGAAAGCCACCGGTGAAGATCTCCGCGCTGCGTGGCGCCGGGCTCGCCGCCGCCGCCCTCGCCGTCCCCTTCATGCGCGAGATGCGGGAGATCATCTACCAGTGGGAACGGCCGTACGTGCTGGACGACGCCGCGGCCCGCGACCGCTTCGGCATCACCCCCACCCCGTGGGAGGAGGTCTGCCGCCGCACCGCGCAGGTCTGACCGGGGCCAGGCACGGACCGGCCGGACGGAGAGCCAGGAAACCCGCGTAGCATCGTCAGGATGGCCTCCTCGCTCCCCGCAGCGCCGGCCTCGGCCACGCGGCACTTCGCCGACGATCTCCGGCAGCGCTCGGACCCCGCGCTCGCCGCGCTCCTGCGCGCCCGTCCTGACCTCGCCTCCCCCTCCCCCTCGACGCTCCGGTCGCTGGCCGCCCGTGCGTCGAGCCGCACGTCGCTCGAACGCGCGCTCGCCCGCTCCGACGCCCTGACCCTGCAGGTCCTGGAGGCGGTGCTCGCCCTGGAGCCCGTCTTCCGCGCCCCGCCCAGACCGGGTACCCCCGGTTCGGGCGCCCTTGGTCCCGGCGCCCTCGGCCCCGAGGTCGTCACCCGGGCGCTCGGCGGCGCGGCGGACGACCGGGCAGCGGTGGAGGCGGCCGTCCAGCTGGCCGTCGAGCACGCCCTCCTCTGGGACGCCGGTCAGGGCACCGGACCGCCGTCGGCCCCGGACCTGCGCACCTCGCCGGGGCTCGACGAGCTGCTGGGGCCGAACCCCGCGGGCCTGGGCCCGCACATCGACCCGGTCCCGGATGGGCTGGCCGAGGCGGTCGCGCGGGCCCTCGGCCCCACGCCCGGGCCGCCCGGGACGGGCGCCGCGCTCGACGCCCTGCTCGCCGAGGCGCCCGGCGGGGCGCGGGCGATCCTGGACGCCCTCGCGTGGGGGCCGCCGGTCGGCGTCGTCCCGGCCGCGGGGACCCGCCCCCGCGACGCGGTGAACTGGCTGGTCACCGCACATCTCCTGGTCCGCTCCGACGCCCGGCACGTGGTCCTGCCGCGGCTGGTCGGGCTGGCCCTGCGCGACGGGCACACCCACCGCGCACCGCGCACCCGGGCGCCCGAGCCGCAGGGTCGCCCCGTGCCGAGGGCCACCGCCGACGCCGAGGCTGCGAGCGCCGCGCTCGAGCTGGTCCGGCGGGTGCGCGTGCTGCGCGGCTCCTGGGACGAGAACCCGCCGTCGGTCCTGCGCGCCGGCGGGCTCGGCGTCCGTGACCTGCGCCGGCTCGCCACGCAGCTCGAGACCGACGAGCCCGCCGCGGCGTTCGTGGTCGAGGTCGCCGCGCTGGCCGGCCTGGTCCGGGACGACGGCGAGGCGCCGCCGTCGTACGTGCCGACGGTGTCGGACTGGGACGACCTGGACGACGCCGCCCGCTGGGCCCGCCTGGTGGAGGCCTGGCTGGCCTCCCGGCGCGCGCCGTGGCTGGTGGGTTCGCGCGACGACAAGGGGGCGCTGCGGGCGCCGCTGTCGCCGGACCTGCACCGGCCGTGGGTGCCACGGCTGCGGGACAGCGTGCTCGGGGTGCTCGCGGCGGCCCGGGACGGCGAGACCGTGCTGGCGCCCACGGCGGCCGCGGTCGTCGAGGTGCTGACCTGGCACACACCCCGCTCCGTGCCGCCGGCGAGCGCGGTCGAGGGGCTGCTGGCCGAGGTGGAGTGGCTGGGCGTGACGGGCGCGGGCGCGCTGTCGGCGCCGGGCCGGGCGCTCCTCCCGGCCGACCCGTCCCGCCCGGCCGACGTCGCCGGGGCGCTCCGCGCGGTGCTCCCGCACGAGGTGGACGAGATCCTGCTGCAGGGCGACCTCACGGGGATCGTCCCCGGGCGGCCGTCGCGCGAGCTCGCGCGGCTCCTGGAGCGGGCGGCCGACGTGGAGTCGCGCGGCGCGGCGACGACGGTGCGGTTCAGCCCGGCGTCGGTCACGCGGGCGCTCGACCAGGGCGAGACGGCGGACGGCCTCCTCGACGAGCTGGCGCACCGGTCCCCCGTGCCCGTCCCCCAGCCGCTGGAGTACCTGGTCCGGGACACCGCCCGGCGGCACGGCGCGGTGCGCGTCGGCTCGGCGTCGGCGTACCTGCGGGCCGCCGACGCGACCGTCCTCGCCGGGCTGGAGCACGACCCCTCCCTCGTCGGCCTCGGCCTGGTCCGGCTCGCGCCGACGGTCCTCGCGGCGTCGGTCCCCGCGGCCGCCCTGCACGAGGCGCTCCGCAGCCGCGGGCTGGTCTCGGCCCTGGAAGGGCCGGACGGCCGGGTGCTCGTGGCGCGCCGCGGCGTCACGGGCCGGGCGATGCCCGCGCCGCGCTCGGCGGCCGCGATCCGGATGGGCTCCGGCTCCGACGTCGCCACCCGCACGCCCGACCCCGAGTCGCTGGTCGCCGAGCTGCGCGCCGTCGAGGAGGCGGCCCGGGCCGGTGCGCGGGCGCGGGCGGACGCGGCCGAGGTGGCGCACTCCGTCGCCCCCGCGAGCGGCATCCCGCTGCGCGGCTACCGCGTGGTCCCCGGCCGGCCCGCCGGCACGGGGACGGCGGAGGAGGTGACGTCCGGCGCGGACCTGCCGACGCCGGCGGCGCCGACGAACGGGTCCCGCGCCGCCGCCGCCGGCGCCGGGACGCCGGCCGCACCCCGGGATCACGGGCCCGAGGACGACGACCCGGGAACACAGCACCCCGCTGACGGGTTGGCACTGCTGCGCGACGCGCTCCGCGACGGCTCCACCGTGATCGTCGAGGTGGCCGGGCACACCGGCCGGCTGGAGCGCCGCGAGCTCAAACCCCTGAACCTCGACGGTGGCAGGCTGCGCGCGCTCGACCCGGACCGAGAGGCCGAGCTGACGATCGCCGTCCACCGCATCGCGTCGGTCCTGCCGACGTCATCCACGCCCTGAGGCGCACCAGACCAACACTGAGGGAGACCCCATGCCCGACGGCCCGTTGATCGTGCAGAGTGACAAGACGCTCCTGCTGGAGGTCGACCACCCGAGCGCCGAGCAGGCGCGCCGCTCCATCGCGCCGTTCGCCGAGCTCGAGCGCGCGCCCGAGCACGTCCACACCTACCGCCTGACGGCGCTGGGCCTGTGGAACGCGCGCGCGGCCGGCCACGACGCGGAGCAGGTCGTGAACACGCTCATCGAGTTCAGCCGGTACCCGGTGCCGCACGCGCTGCTGGTCGACGTGGCCGAGACGATGTCCCGCTACGGGCGCCTCCAGCTCGCGCAGGACCCGGCGCACGGCCTCGTGCTGCGCACCACGGACCGGGCGGTGCTCGCCGAGGTGCTGAAGTCGAGGCGCACCTCCGGCCTGGTCGGCGCGCGGATCGACGAGTCGACGGTGGCCGTGCACCCCTCCGAGCGGGGCCACCTCAAGCAGGTCCTGGTCAAGCTGGGCTGGCCGGCCGAGGACCTCGCGGGCTACGTGGACGGCGAGAAGCACCCGATCGAGCTGAGCCCCACCACGCACCCGCGCACGCCGCACGAGAAGGCGGCCCCCTGGGAGATGCGGCCCTACCAGGCACAGGCCGTGGACGGGTTCTGGCACGGCGGGTCCGGCGTCGTGGTGCTGCCCTGCGGCGCGGGCAAGACGATCGTCGGCGCGGGCGCGATGGCCAAGTCCGGCACGACGACGCTGATCCTGGTGACGAACACCGTCAGCGCGCGCCAGTGGCGCGACGAGCTGGTGCGGCGCACCACGCTGACCGAGGACGAGATCGGCGAGTACTCCGGCACCAAGAAGGAGATCAAGCCGGTCACCATCGCCACCTACCAGGTGCTCACCACCAAGCGGAAGGGCGTCTACACGCACCTCGAGCTGCTCGACGCCCGCGACTGGGGCCTCGTCCTGTACGACGAGGTGCACCTGCTGCCCGCGCCCGTCTTCCGGATGACGGCGGACCTGCAGGCGCGCCGGCGCCTCGGCCTGACCGCCACGCTGGTGCGCGAGGACGGCCGCGAGGACGAGGTGTTCAGCCTCATCGGGCCCAAGCGGTTCGACGCGCCGTGGAAGGACATCGAGTCCCAGGGCTACATCGCCCCCGCCGACTGCGTGGAGGTACGCCTCACGCTCCCGGAGAGCGAGCGGATGACGTACGCGACGGCCGAGACGGAGGACAAGTACCGGCTGGCCGCGTCGGCGTCGGGCAAGAAGAAGGTGGTGGAGCAGATCGTGGCGCGCCACCCCGACGACCAGGTGCTGGTCATCGGGCAGTACATCGACCAGCTCGAGGAGCTGGCCGAGCACCTCGGGGCGCCGATCATCACCGGGCAGACCACCAACAAGGAGCGGCAGCGGCTGTTCGGGGCGTTCCGCGAGGGCGAGATCTCACGCCTCGTGGTGAGCAAGGTCGCCAACTACTCGGTGGACCTCCCCGAGGCGTCGGTCGCCATCCAGGTGTCGGGGTCGTTCGGGTCGCGGCAGGAGGAGGCGCAGCGCCTCGGGCGCATCATGCGGCCCAAGGCCGACGGCCGCACCGCGCACTTCTACGCCGTGGTCGCGCGGGACACCGTGGACCAGGACTTCGCGGCCCACCGGCAGCGGTTCCTGGCCGAGCAGGGGTACGCGTACCGCATCGTGGACGCCGAGGACCTGGACGGGTCGCCGGCCGGCTCGACGACACCCTGACGTCGGGCCTGATCAGGGCGTGAAAATGCCCTTCACGCTGGGCATTCACCTGGGGATTCGTTGCACATACGCAACGTTACGGTCTCCGATTGCGGTGTCTTGAACCCGGGGTGACGATCAGGGACGTGATCGAGTCCCGAGCAAGAGCCGAGCATCCGCACGATCCCGGCACCCGCGCTTCCGGGGGCTGGGTCATCGTGGCCTTCGCCGGCCTCGTCGGCATCGTCCTGGCGGCCACCTCACAGGCCGCCAGCGCGACGGTCGTCGGGCCGGCCGAACCACGGCCGTCCGTGTCGCCGCGCCTGTCGGCCGCCACGCAGGCCGAGCTCATGTCGGACATCCTGCCCGCGTCGCCGCCGATCACTCTCACGGACCCCGTGACCGACGGCGCGGGCGCGCTCACCGACACCGAGCGCCAGGACGTGCTGGCCGCCGTCGAGCGGCTCGCCGCGGAGTCCGACCTGCGCATGTTCGTCGTCTACATCGAGAACTTCGACGGCACCGACCCCGTGGACTGGGCCAACGCGAGCGCGAACCAGTCCGGTCTCGGCACCGACGACCTGCTCCTCGCGATCGCGACCGTCGACCACGAGTTCGGCCTGTCCGCGGACACCAACGTGCCGCTCACGGACGGCCAGCTCGGGCAGATCGACGACGCCGTCGCGTCCGCCGTCGAGGACGAGCGGTGGGCCCCCGCGGCCACCGACGCCGCGGAGTCGGTCCGCACGGGGGTCGCGAGCAGCACCAGCCCGCTCCTCGTGGTGGGCATCGCCGTCGCGGCGCTCCTCGTCCTGGCCGCCCTCGGCTACGTGCTGTGGCGGTTCGCCGCACCCCGGCTCCGCCCGCTCCTCACCCAGCTCAGGGACCGCACCCCGGTGGCCGGCGGGCCGGCGGCGGACGCCTTTGCGGACCTCACGACCGACGAGCTCGACGAGCGCGCCGCGGCGGCCCTGGTGGGCATCGACGACGCCCTGAAGACGTGCGAGCAGGAGCTCGGCTTCGCCCGCTCCGAGCTGGGCGCCGACGCGACGCGGGACTTCGAGCTGATCCTCGAGGGCGCCGCCGCCGACGTCCGCGAGGCGTTCGCGGTGCGGCAGGTCGTGGACACGGAGCCGCGCGCCACCGCCCCCGAGGACCCGGAGGCCGCCGGCGACGAGTCAGGCGACGACACCTCGGGCGACGACGCGCCCGGCACGGCGGAGGACCCGGTGCGCCGTGCCCGCCTGACCCGGATCATCGCGCTGTGCGACGCCGCGGCCGACACGCTCGACGCACGCACCCGCGCCTTCGACGACCTGCGCCGCCTGCAGCAGCGCGCCCCTGAGCTGCTCGCCGACGTCGTCGCCCGCGAGGCCGAGGTCTCCCGGCGCGTCGCCACCGCGCGCGGCCTCCTGACGCACCTCTCCCGGCGGTACCCGACGGGCCCGCTCGCCACCGTGGTGGGCAACCCGGAGCAGGCGGAGCTGCTGATCGCCAACGCCAAGGAGGCCGTGGCCGCCGGGAACTCGGCCCTGGCCGCCGGCCAGAAGGTCGTCGCCGTGGCGCACGCGCGGGGCGCGCAGAACGCCCTGGGGCAGGCCGTCATGCTGCTCGACGCCGTCGACGCCACCGCGCTGCACCTCCGGGAGGCCGTCGGCCGGCTCGACAAGTCAATCGCGTCGCTCACCCAGGACGTGGTCTCCGCCAAGGCGATCGAGGGCGACCTTCGGGTCACCCTCGCGCGCGCCGCGGCCCAGGCCTCGCTCAAGAACGTCGAGGTGACGCGCGAGGGCGGCGACCCGCTCGCCGGCCTGCAGCGCATCGCCGCGGCGGAAGCCGCCCTCGACGCCGCCCTGGCGTCGACCCGCGACCACACCGAGGTCAAGGCCCGTGCGTCCGCGCTGCTGCGCGACACGCTGCGCCGCGTCGACGCGCAGCTGCGTCAGACCGGTGACTTCATCGCGACCCGCCGCGGGGCCGTCGGCGCCGCGGCGCGCACCCGGCTCGCGGAGGCGGTCCGGCTGGCCGACGTCGCCCGCGCGCTCCACCCGACCGACCCCACCGCGGCCCTGAACGAGGCCCAGGAGGCGAGCGCGCTGGTGCGGGAGGCGGCACGCCTGGCCCGCCAGGACGCGGACGCCGTCGTCGCGGCCGCTGCTGCCGCCGAGACCGAGCCCGACGCCGACGGGACCGACGCGAACGGGCCGATCAGCGGCGGCATGATGCTCGGCGGCATCCTGCTCGACCCGCACCTGGTGCGCTCCCGCAAGCGCGCCCGCACGGCCCGCATCGGCGGCGGGTTCGGCGGGGGCGGGTTCGGCGGCGGCCGGCCGGCGGGGCACCGCAGGCTGGGCACCGTCCGGGCCTGGTGGCCGGCGTCGGCACGCTGACGACGCTCCCCCGGGGGCGGTGAGCGCCCCCGGGGATCGCCGGGCTACAGGTAGCGCAGCGGGTCGAACTCCTCGATCGGGATGATGCGGACGCGCGGCAGCATGGTCGTGAAGGCGTCGGCGTCGGCCTCGAGGTCGTACATGACCAGGCCGCGCTGCTCCTGCTCGGTGAACCGGGCATTGACGAACTCGCGGAAGCCCAGCAGGCCGACACGGCGGTCGTCGTCGGCCAGCAGGGCCTCGATCTGCGGCAGGAAGTCGCCGTCGTGGCTCGCGAGGAGCACGTCGCCGGGTCGGTCCATCAGCGCGTCGAGAGTGCGCTGGATACCGACGTCGACGACCTTCTCCGAGCCCTGCGCGGCCAGCGGGATGGGCTTGTAGCCCATGGCGAGCAGCGCCTGCACGAACGGCATCGGCATCTGGCCGGACGTCGCGTTGAGGAAGAACAGCGGCACGACCTCCTGCGACCAGACCTTCTCCGCGAACGCGGAGATACGGTCCCAGCGCGGGCGCTCCTCGGGTGCCGGACGGCGGTTCAGCACGTTCATGCCGAGCGTGGCGTCGATGTTCTCACCGTCGACGATGAGATACGTGCGCCGGGGCAACTGCCCGGACTCCTGCGGGGACGGTGCTGACATGCGACACAGCCTAGGCCGTGTGCGCCGAATCGCGGAGCCGAAGCCCGCCCGACGGGTGCGGCGGACAGCCGGAACGGAAGCCCGGGGGATTTCCCGGGCGAAACTCAGGCAGTCTTCAGGAACCAGCCGCACACTGGAAACATGGCTACTCCTGAGGCGCGTCTGGTCGTCGTGGACGACGAACCGAACATCCGCGAGCTCCTGTCCACGTCCCTGCGCTTCGCGGGCTTCGAGGTCCATGCCGCCGCGGACGGCAACGGCGCGCTCCAGCTCGTCCGCGACGTCGAGCCGGACCTCGTGGTGCTCGACGTGATGCTCCCGGACATGGACGGCTTCACGGTGACGCGCCGGATGCGGGCGACCGGCCGGCACACCCCCGTCGTCTTCCTCACCGCGAAGGACGACACGCAGGACAAGGTGCAGGGCCTCACCGTGGGCGGCGACGACTACGTGACCAAGCCGTTCAGCCTGGAGGAGGTCGTGGCGCGGATCCGCGCGGTGCTGCGCCGCACGGGCGTGCCCGCCCCCGAGGAGGAGGCCGTGCTGCACGTGGGCGACCTCGAGATGGACGAGGACTCGCACGAGGTGCGCCGGGCCGGCGTCGAGGTCGACCTGTCGCCCACGGAGTTCAAGCTGCTGCGCTACCTCATGCTCAACTCCGGCCGCGTCCTGTCCAAGGCGCAGATCCTGGACCACGTGTGGCAGTACGACTGGGGCGGCGACGCGAACATCGTCGAGTCCTACATCTCCTACCTGCGGCGCAAGATCGACACGCTCGAGGTCGAGGGCGAGACCCTGCCCCCGCTGATCCACACCAAGCGGGGCGTCGGGTACCTGCTGCGCGCCCCGCAGCCCGTCCGTGCTTAGGGAGCGCCTCGCCGGTATCCCTCTGCGCGCCAGGCTCGTCGCGATCATCTCGCTGCTGCTGGCGGCGGGGCTCGGTATCGCCGGCATCGCGACGACCACGGTGGTCTCCAGCTTCCTGGTCCAGCAGGTGGACGACGAGCTGCACACGGCCGCGCTCGACCCGATCGCCATCATCCAGTCCACCTCGGGCCAGGCGCTGCCCAGTGACTACTACGTGCTGATCGAGAACGAGAGCGGCAAGCGGACCCAGCTCGGCAACTCCGCGATCACGCGGTTCGGCACGCCCGAGCTGCCGGAGGTGACGTACGAGGAGGCCGTCGCCAGCGGCGGCGAGCCGTTTACCGCCGCCGGGGCGACCAGCACCGACGACACGGGCGACGGCGAAACCGGCGACGGCAGCTCCCGTGACGGCGCCGGCCCGGACACCGGCACCGAGAGCTGGCGCGTCATCACGCTGGGCGCGACCTACCCGAGCGGCGAGCGCGCCACGGTCTACGTGGCGCTGCCCCTGGTGGGCATGGACCGCACGGTCTCGATCCTGACCCGGACCCTGATCATGTCGGGCCTGGGCATCGTGCTGCTCGGCGGGCTCACGGCGTGGCTGCTCGTGGAGCGGTCGCTCCGCTCGCTGCGGTCCGTGGAGCACACGGCCGCGCAGATCGCGGCGGGCGACCTCACGCTGCGCGTCCCCGAGGCGCCTGCCGGCACCGAGATGGGTTCGCTGGCAGCATCGCTCAACGCGATGCTGACCCAGATCGAGCGCGCCTTCGCCGCCCAGGAGGCCTCCGAGGTGCGCATGCGGCAGTTCGTCTCGGACGCCTCGCACGAGCTGCGCACGCCCGTCGCGACGATCCGCGGTTACGGCGAGCTGTACCGGATGGGCGCCCTGGACAGCTCGGACAAGGTCGACGACACGATGTTCCGCATCGAGGACGCCGCCCGCCGCATGGGCACGCTGGTCAACGACCTGCTGGTGCTCGCGCGCCTCGACGAGGGGCGCCCGGTCGCCCGCGAGGACGTCGACCTGGTCGCCCTCGCACGGGACTCCGCGCAGGACCTGCACGCGCTGGACCCGACGCGCGACGTCACCGTGGTGCCGCTGGCACCGGACGCCGGTCCGGACGATCCGGCGGGGCAGGTCCCCGGCAAGCTCGTCGTGGAGGGCGACGGCGACCGCCTGCGGCAGGTCCTGACCAACCTCATCGGCAACGTCGCGCGGCACACGCCGGCGGGCACGCCCGCCGAGATCGCGTTGGGGGTGCTGCCGAGCGCGCCGGGCTCACCGGGTGCCAACGGCGCCGCGCAGAACGGCGAGAAGGCTGCCCCGGGCGCCGGCGACCCGGCGTCGGGCCGCTCCGCCGTCCTGGAGGTGCGCGACCACGGTCCCGGCCTCACCGAGGAGCAGGGCCGGCGGATCTTCGAGCGGTTCTACCGCGCGGACTCGTCCCGCACCCGGGAGTCGGGAGGCGGCTCGGGGCTCGGCATGGCGATCGTCGCCGCGATCGTGGGCACGCACGGCGGGCACGTCGAGGTGGCGCAGACCCCCGGCGGCGGCCTGACGGTCCGGCTCACGCTGCCGCTCTGACCCCGAACCGTGATCACGATCCCGTGACGGTGGTAGTCGCCACTGACCGTTTCGGTAATAGGCTGGTCGTGGAGTGACCGACATCGACCGTTAGGCAGAATTCACATGGGCGTGCTGACGTCTGACGCGCCGCAGTGGTTCCTCAAGTCCTTCGTCCGTAGCGCGGTGGGCGCGGGGGCCACGGCGGACACCGACGCGATCGAGGCGGTCGGCCAGTCGCTCCTCGACCGGTGGGCCGACGAGAACCGGCACTTCCACAACCTGCGCCACCTGGCCTCCGTGCTGCACCGCGTGGACGAGCTGGCCGAGGAGACGCACGAGCCGGACCTGGTGCGCCTCGCCGCCTGGTACCACGGCGCGGTGTTCAACGCCGAGCGCAAGATGGCCGACGCCTCGCAGGGCGGCGAGCAGACCACGGCCTCGGCGGCCCTCGCGGACAAGGAGCTGACCGGGCTCGGCGTGCCCGTGCGGGCGGCGGACCGGGTCGCCGCCCTGGTCAACGCCATCGTGCGGCACGCGCCCGACCCCGCGGACTTCGACGCCGCGGTGCTCAACGACGCCGACCTCGCGATGCTCGCCGCCGAGCCGCAGCGGTACAAGGACTACAAGTCCGCGGTGCGCGCCGAGTACGCGCACATCCCCGCCGAGGACTACCTCCGGGCCCGGATCCGCGTGATCGAGCGGCTGCTCGCCCGCAAGTCGCTCTTCCTGAGCCCCATGGGCGCCGCGTGGGAGGAGCCCGCGCGGCAGAACCTCGACATGGAGCTGCATCGGCTGCGCAAGGAGCAGGCGAAGCTCGACACGCCCTGACGGCGCCCGCGACAGACCCTCCGGACGGCCGCGCGCCGGTCCGAGCGCGACCACACCCCCGGCATCCACAGGCCTGTGCACAGGCGGCCCCGCGACCGCCCCGCCGTCGGCCGCCCCGTGCCTACCGTCGGTGCAGGACGCCGGACGGGCCGGCGTGCGGGAGGTGATGACCATGCGGTTCGAGGTCGACAGCGACCAGGTGGAGCAGGCGAGCGCGGCGGTGGCGGGCTCGGTGGCCACGGTGCGCACCGAGGTGGGGGCGCTCATGCGCAACCTCGACGCGTTGCAGGCGAGCTGGCAGGGGCCGGCCGCCGCGGCGTTCGGCGGGACGGTCGCGCAGTGGCGGGGCGCGCAGGCGCAGGTCGAGGGCGCGCTGGACGCGATCCAGGCCGCGCTGGCCGCCGCGGCCCGCACCTACGCGGAGGCGGAGGCGGCCGCGACGCGCATGTTCTCCTGACGCCCTGCGGGCTCCGGACGCGCGCGGGCGCTTCCGCGGCGCGACAGGAAAAGGCCGACGCCGGTCGGTCAACCTCTCACGCGGAGGGTGAC
>NZ_JBHWZO010000094.1:0-21673 GCF_042728455.1 Promicromonospora sp. NPDC060204 | reverse complement strand
GTCTTTTCGGCTCCGGGAGCCGACGGTCAGGCCGGGCGCTTCTTCGGCATGCCCTCGAGGGTCTTGGCCGGGTCGCGCTCGACGACGCCGTCCAGGGCCTCGTCGATCTGCTTGAGCAGCTCGGCCGGGATGGTCACGCCCGACGCCTTGACGTTCTCCGCGACCTGCTCGGGGCGGGACGCGCCCACCAGTGCGGCGGCCACGTTGTCGTTCTGCAGCACCCAGGCCACGGCGAGCTGCGCCATGGACAGGCCCAGCTCGTCGGCGACCGGCTTGAGGTTCTGCACGGCCGTCAGGGTCTCGTCGCTCATGAAGCGGCTGATCGTCTGCGCGCCGCCCTTCTGGTCCGTGGCCCGCGAGCCGGCCGGGGCCGCCTGGCCCGGCAGGTACTTGCCGGAGAGCACGCCCTGCGCCATCGGCGACCACACGATCTGCGAGACACCGACCTCCTTCGAGGCGGGCACGACCTCGTCCTCGATGACGCGCCACAGCATCGAGTACTGGGGCTGCGAGGAGATGAGCTGGAAGCCGAGCTCCTTGGCGAGCGCGGCACCGGCGCGGATCTGGTCGGCGGTCCACTCGGAGACGCCGATGTAGAGGGCCTTGCCCTGGCGGACGACGTCGGCGAACGCCTGCATCGTCTCCTCCAGCGGCGTCTCCACGTCGAAGCGGTGCGCCTGGTAGAGGTCGACGTAGTCGGTGCCGAGGCGCGTCAGGGAGCCGTTGATCGACTCCAGGATGTGCTTGCGGGACAGACCCGTGTCGTTGGGACCCTTGGGCCCGGTGGGCCAGTACACCTTGGTGAAGATCTCGAGGGACTCGCGCCGCTCGCCCTGCAGCGCGTCGCCGAGCACCTGCTCCGCGGCCGTGTTGGCGTACGCGTCCGCGGTGTCGAAGGTGGTGATGCCGGCGTCGAGGGCCGCGCGGACGCACGCCGTCGCGACGTCGTTCTCCACCTGCGAGGCGTGGGTGAGCCAGTTGCCGTACGTGATCTCCGAGATCTTGAGACCACTGTTGCCGAGGTACCGGTAGTTGACCATGGCATCAGCCTATGACAGCGATCGAATCGCTTTGACCCACTTTCACGCACTGGAATGGCCACGTCTGTGGTCGGCGCTGACCGAGGCCCGACATCGGACGCTCAGGGCGTGAACCTGGCCCGGTACAGCGAAGCAGTCCCGTCGCCCGCGCTCTCCACGTGCCAGGCGATGAGGTCACCCGCGACCGCCGCCGAGACCGTGTAGTCGTTGCGGACAGCCTCGAACCGGTCCACCACCTGGGGCTGCCCGTCGCCGACCGCGTCGGCAACCAGGTACACGGTGGTGCCCTGGTTCCCGTCGGTGCTCCACACCACGTCGCCCGCCGACACGTCCAGCGAGGTCACGATCTCCTCGGCGGTCTCCGGTTCGAGGACCCGCTCCCGGCCTGTCGCCCGGTCCAGGACGTGGATCGTCGCGCCGTCGTTCCAGGCCACGAGCTGGTCGGACACCGCGAGCTCGCGCCCCCAGTAGGCACCGGTGCCGGGCGGCACCGAGGTGGCGGGCCGCAGGGTCTCGGTGCGCCCGTCGTCCCGGTGGGCGGTGATGGCGTACCGCATCGTGCCGTCGGCGACCCGCTCGACGGTCGTGACCACCAGCTCGTCGTCGTTCGTCGCGAACGTGCGGACACCCGTCGCGACGACCTGCCCGCTGCCTTCGCCGTCCAGCGCCGTCGCCGAGACGGTGCGCACGAGCTCTCCGTCCGGTCCGGGGGTCTCGGTCAGCCAGCCGACCCGCCCGGCGGTGAGCCCGAGCCGCGGGTCACCGAGCTCCGCGCCGTCCGCCGCGTGATCCGAGACGCTGTGCTCCGTCACGGTCACTGCGCCCGAGCCCGGCTCCCGCACGCGGATCGCCCACACACCTGAGGCGCCGTCGCTGACGGGCGACTGGACCCACGCGAGCCGGTCACCCTGGCGTACCGCTGCGGTGACCACGGTGCTTTGGCCGTAGAGCGCGGTCGAGGCCTCGTACTCGCCGGCGTGCGCGATGCCGTCCTCCTGGATCTCCACGAACTCGATCACCGACGAGCCCGTGCCCTCGGGCAGGTCGGGGTCCCCGGACTCCTCGAACTGCTTCACCATGAAGTACGAGCCGTCCTCGCCGAGCGTCGCCGTGGCGGTCCCGTCATAGGCGACGGCGAAGGTCTCGAGCAGCGGCTCCACCTCGGCGGTGCCCGCCGGCGCGGTGGTCAGGCCCGGGCCGGGGGCCGCGTCCTCGCGCCGCTCCAGCAGCCGCTCGATGCCGGTCAGCTCCCGGAACCACTCGCTGCCCGGCAGGGCGACCTCGCCCAGGCCCGGCACGCGCACCGGCCCCGCCAGGAACCACACCAGCAGGAGCGCGACGACGCCCGACGTCGCGCCCTGCGCGGCCCGGCGACGGCGCAGCGCCGCCTTGCTCCCGCGCAGCACGGCGGCGGCGTCGAGGGCGGGCGCGTCGACCACGTCCAGGTCGGCCTCGGCGACGAAGCCGCGCAGCCGCTCCAGCGCGCGGGCGTTGGTCGCCTTGACCGTGCCGACGCTCCGGCCGAGCTCGGCGGCGACGTCCGCCTCCGAGAGGTCCAGGAGGTGCCGAAGCACGACGACGCGCCGCTGCTGGGGCGCGAGCCGCGCGAGGGCACGGACGAGGGCGTCCCGGAGCTCGACCTCGCCGGCCCGGTCCGGGGTGGTGCCCACCGGGAGGTGGTCGTCGCCCGGCACTATCTCGCGCCGGGTGTGCCGCCACGTGTCGATGCGCAGGTTCACCAGGACGCGCCGGGCATAGGCACGCGGCTCGCGGTCCCGCACCCGGTCCCAGACGCGGTAGGTGCGCTCGAACGCCGTCTGCACCAGGTCCTCGGCCCGGTGGGTGTCACCGGACAGGAGGTACGCGGTGCGGTACAGGTAGGGCCCGGCCGTCTCGACGAACGCGACGAAGTCGTCGTCGCGGGCCCGGGCCACGCGGACCGTGGCGCGCTCGGCATCCGGGTGCCCGGTCCCTGCCTGCCCGGTCTCTTCCGTGTCGGTGCTCATGTCCCCCACCACGGTCACCGAGGCTCGCAGGTTTACCGGCCGACGGCGAGGCCGGGCCGCGGGATCACCCCACGAGGCCGCGCGGCGCGAGACTCACCCCACGAGACCGCGCGGCGCCAGCCAGCGCGCGGCGACCTGGACCACCGGGCCCACCCCGAAGGCGAACACCACGGTGGCCCACCCGAACGTGCCGCCCAGCAGCACCCCGACCACGACCACCGTGACCTCGATGACGGTCTTCACCATCCAGACGGGCCAGCCCGTGCGCTGCACGATGCCGGTCATCAGGCCGTCGCGTGGCCCCGGCCCCAGCCGGGCCCCGACGTAGGCCGCGGTGCTCACCCCGAGCAGCACCGTGCCGCCCAGCGCCAGCGCGATCCCGGTCGCGAGCGCCGGCTCGGGCAGCAGCCGTTCGAGCACCCACAGCGAGGGGTCGATGACGAGGCTGATCACGATGATGTTGGCGATCGTGCCGATCCCCGGCTTCTGGCGCAGCGGGATCCACGCGAGCATCACCAGCAGCCCGACCCCGAGCACGACCCAGCCGTACGCCAGCCCGGTCCGGTCCACGATGCCCTGGTCCAGCACGGCCCACGGCATGGCGCCCTGGCCCGAGTGGAGCATCATCGCGGTCGCGACGCCGAAGCCCACGAGCCCGAGCAGGAGCTGGACGCCGCGGCGCACCGGGTGCATCAGCGCGGGGGCGCCCGGCGTCGAAGCAGCGATCGCGGTGCCGGTCGCAGCGGACGCGGGCAGGGACTCGGGCAGGGACTCGGGCAGCGCGGGCACGGCCGCGATCTCGGGGGCAGGCTCGGCCGGGCGGCCGGTGGTCGTCGTCATGTGCCCATGGTGCGACCCCATTGGCCTTGTCATCCAGGGCCAATCGCGCAAGAGTGGCCCCTATGTCCGCTGCGACCCCGACCGTGCTGCGCCAGCTCTCCCCCGCCACGACCGCCCGCCTGCTCGGCTCGTGGCACGCGGGCGGGCCCGCCTACGTGGCCCTCGCCGACGCCCTGCGCGCCGCCGTCCTGTCCGGGACGCTCGCCCCGAACACCCGCCTGCCCAGCGAACGTGAGCTCGCGGCGACGCTCAAGGTGTCGCGCACCACGACGTCGGGCGCGTACGCGCGGCTGCGCGAGCTGGGCTTCGCGGTCAGCCGCGTCGGTTCGGGAACGGTCGCCACGCTGCCGCAGCGCAGCGCCGATCCTGCCCCCGGCAGGCCGGCGGGCGGCGACGCCCCGGTGGCCGACGACGCCCTGCGGGCCGTGACGCCCGGGGGCGTGCCGCACGGCGTCGGGCACCTGGACCTGTGGCAGGCGACCCCGCCCGCGCCGCCGGAGCTGCACGAGGCCTTCGCGCGGGCCCTGGAGCGCCTGCCCG
This sequence comes from Promicromonospora sp. NPDC060204, assembly GCF_042728455.1. NCBI lineage: Bacteria > Bacillati > Actinomycetota > Actinomycetes > Micrococcales > Promicromonosporaceae > Promicromonospora > Promicromonospora sp. NPDC060204. Next base: position 17,247 of record NZ_JBHWZO010000094.1, on the reverse strand, counting down.
CGTACCTCGACTCGGGCGGGTACGAGCCGCACGGCCTGACGCCGCTGCGCGAGGCCGTCGCCGCCCGCTACCGCGAGCGCGGCGTGCCGACCACCGCCGACGAGATCCTGGTGACCACCGGCGCCCAGCAGGCGATCGCGCTGCTGGCGAACACCCACCTGCACCCGGGCGACCGGGCGGTCGTGGAGTCGCCCACCTACTTCCACGCCATGGAGTCGATGCGCGACGCCGGAGGCCGGGTGGTCGGCGTGCCCACGGGTCCGCTCGACGTCGACCTGCTGGCCTCCACGGTGCGCCGCGCCCAGCCGCGGCTGGTGTACCTCGTGCCGGACTTCCAGAACCCGACGGCGTTCGTGATGTCCGCGGGCGAGCGCGCGGCGGTCCGGGAGATCGCCGACCGGTACGGCGTCACGGTCGTGGGTGACGAGACCCTCGTCGAGCTCAACCTGTCGGACATCGAGATGCCGCCCGCGTTCGCCGGGGACGGGACGTCGCCGCACGTGGTCACGGTGGGGTCGGCGTCGAAGGCCTTCTGGGGCGGGCTGCGCGTCGGCTGGGTCCGGGCGCACCCGCAGGTGATCTCGCACCTCGCGCGGGCGCGGCAGTCGGCGGACATCGCGACGGCCGTGCTGGAACAGCTCGCCGTGGTGGAGCTGCTCGGGCGCCACGAGGAGGTCATGGCGGGCCGGCGCCGGATGCTGCGCGAGCGGCGCGACCTCCTGGTCCACCGGCTCCGAGAGGCGTTCCCCTCCTGGGACGTGCCGACGCCGCAGGGCGGGCTGTTCTGCTGGGTCGACCTGGGGCGGCCGGTCGCGCAGGCGTTCGCGGCCGCGGCCGCCGCGGAGGGCGCGCTCGTCGCGGCCGGGCCGATCTTCAGCCCCGAGAGCACCGGCTCCGCGTCCCGCGTGCGGCTCACCTTCACGCGGTCCCCCGCCGAGCTGGCCGACGCCGTGCCGCGGCTCGCCCGGGCCTGGAGCCGGGTGGTGCCGTCCGGCAGGTCGCGGCGGTGACCCGGGGGTGGCGGTGACCCCGGGTACTGACAACGCCTAGGGGACCCGCAGCTCCACGCCCGGCGCGGCCTGCGTGCCGTCGTGCAGCAGGCTCGCCAGCACGGCGCCGGCCGCGGCCAGCTCGCGCCAGTGCTCACCGAGCCACTGCTCGGCGTCGTACTGCGCCGTGAAGACGGGCGTGACGGGCTCGGTCAGGCGACGCCCCTCGGCGTCGTCCAGGGCCCACTCCCACTGCGGACGGATCACTCGTACCTCCCACTAGCCGTCGAGCCGGCCGACCTGGTCAGGGCGCGGTTGATCTCCGACGCCCACAACGGCCCCTCGTAGACGAACGACGTGTACCCCTGGGTCAGGTCGGCGCCGGCGCGCAGGTACGCGCGGACGTCGTCGGCCCGGGTGATCCCACCCACGCCGATGATGACGGGGCCCGTGCCGAGCCGCTCGCGCAGGCGCGCGACCACCTCGATGCCGCGGCCGAGCAGCGGCGGGCCGGACAGCCCGCCCGGGCCGCGGTCGTGGCCGATGGTCGTGTTGACGGCGACCACGCCGTCCAGCCCCAGCTCCAGCACGAGGTCGGCGACGGCGTCGACGTCCTCGTTCGCGAGGTCGGGGGCGATCTTCACCAGGAGCGGGATCCTACGGCCCGTGCCCTTGCCCGCGGCCGTGCCGGTAGTGGCCTCGTCGGCGGCGGCGCGGACCGCCTCCAGGATGGGCCGCAGCGACTCGGTCGCCTGCAGGTCGCGCAGGCCCGGCGTGTTCGGGGACGACACGTTGACCACGAGGTAGTCGGCCCAGGGGGCCAGCAGCCGGGCCGACGTCGCGTAGTCGGCGGCGGCGAACTCGGGCGGCGTCACCTTGGACTTGCCGATGTTGGCGCCGACGACGATCGCCCGGCCCGCGGCGGTGCGGCGCAGCGCGCGCAGCCGGTCGGCGGCGGCAGCCGCGCCCTCGTTGTTGAAGCCCATCCGGTTGCGCACGCCCCGCACGTCGAGCTCGCGCCACATGCGCGGCTTCTCGTTGCCGGGCTGCGGGCGGGCGGTCACGGTGCCGATCTCGACGAACCCGAAGCCGAGCATCGTCAGGCCCCGGACGGCGCGAGCGTTCTTGTCGAACCCGCCCGCCAGGCCGAACGGCGCGGGCACCACGCGGCCGAAGAGGCGCACGCTGCCCGGTCCCCCGGCGCGCTGGCCCAGGTACGGGGCGAGCGCGCCCTGCGCGACGTCCCGCAGGACCGGCACCTTCCCGGCGCGCTCGATCAGCGAGAACGCGATCTCGTGCGCACGCTCCGGGTCCATCCGGCGGAAGACACCGTTGAACAACAACGAGTACGGCCAGCTCATGCAGTCCTCTCCTCGGACGTGCTGCGCGACGTCCGCCACAGCCACCACAGGCCCACGAAGGGCAGGACCAGGGGCACGTAACCGTAGCCCTGGCCGAATCCGGACCAGACGGTCGACTCGCCGAACACGTCCGGGTCGGCGAGCGAGAGCGCCCCGATCGTGACCACGCCGACCGCCTCGATACCGACGGTGATCCACGCGGTCACGCGCCAGGCGGGGGTGCCGATCGCGAGCGCGAACGTCGCGACCACGTACACCGCCGCGGCGAGCGTGGAGAGCGTGTAGGCCACGGGCGCCTCGCCGAACTTCACGACGAGCTCGTAGGACGAGCGGCCGATGGCGGCGAACGCCAGGATCCCGTAGATGGTCACCAGGACGCGGCCGAAGCCCCGCCCGGTCCGTCGTGCGGCTTTCCGTTCCGCCATCGTCATCAGGCCCCCGTCCAGATCTGCCACATGCGCCACTCCAGGAAGGCCACCGTCAGCGAGGCCACGAGCAGCACCACCGAGCTCCACTTCGTGCGTTCGGCGAAGGCCCACGCGGCGGCCACGGGCAGGATCACCAGGGTCGTGGCGAAGTAGCCCCAGAACAGCACCGGGTCGCTCGCACCGCCCCCGCCCGCACCCTGCACGATCGCGACGACGCCCTGCACGAGCAGCAGGAACTCGATGACGGCACCGCCCCAGAGCTGGTTCAGGATGACCGCGCGGTCGCGGGCGACGAACCAGCCGGCCCACCCGGCCAGGACCACGCAGAGCGCGACCACGAGGAGCAGGAGGGCAGGGATCACGTCCTGCAGACTACCGGGCGCTCCCTGTGGGGCGGCAATCGGATCGTGCGTGACCTGCGCCTCGATGAGGCCCGGCCCGGCTGTCCGACGGGGCCCGGCCCGGCTGTCGGAGGCCCGGGATACCATCGGCTGCGTGACCGACGTGACCCTCTCCAGCAAGAATCCCACCGCCGTGAAGGCCGAAGCGCTCGTGGTGGCGACCGCCCAGACGTCGGACGGCGTAGCCGTCGTGTCCGACCAGCTCCCCACGGACCTCCTGACGCAGCTCGAGACGCTCGCCCCGCAGCTCGGTGTCACGGGCGCCCGCGACGAGGTGCGCAAGATCCCGGCCGGCGACAAGCTCGCCGCCGACGTCCTCGTCCTGACGGGCCTGGGTGAGCGCGCCGAGGACGGCACGTTCGCCGCCGAGACGCTGCGCCGCGCGGCGGGCGCCGCGACCCGCGAGCTGGCGGGCCTCAAGTCCGCCGCGATCGCCCTGCCGGCGTCCGACGACGCCGAGATCACCGCCGTCACCGAGGGCGCGCTGCTGGGGGCCTACGCCTTCAACCGGTACCGCACGGCCGGCAAGGCCTCCGCGAAGGACGCCGCCAAGTCCACCGGAAACGGCACCAAGGACGCCAAGGCCACCGGCAAGGACGCCGCGAAGAACGGCAAGGACCCGGTCGCCGCGATCGAGATCCTCACCCCGCTGCACAAGAACGCGAAGGCCAAGCTGGCTGCCGAGCGCGCCGAGATCCTCGCCGCCGCGGTCCACGCCACCCGCGACCTGGTCAACACCGCGCCCAACGAGCTGTACCCGGCCACGTTCGCCGACGCGGCGAAGGCCGCGGCCAAGGACGTGAAGCACGTCCGGGTGACGGTGCTGGACGACAAGCAGCTCGCGTCGGGCGGCTACGGCGGCCTCACGGCCGTGGGGCAGGGCTCGTCGCGCGGCCCGCGCCTGGTCAAGGTCGCCTACACGCCGGCCAAGCCGGACGCGAAGGTCGCGCTCGTGGGCAAGGGCATCACGTTCGACTCGGGCGGCATCTCGATCAAGCCGGCCGCCGGCATGGAGGCCATGAAGTCCGACATGGCCGGCGCCGCCGCCGTGCTGTCCACGGTGATCGCCGCCGCGAAGCTGAACCTCCCGGTCGCCGTGACCGGCTACCTCTGCCTCGCCGAGAACATGCCGGGCGGCAACGCGCAGCGCCCCGCCGACGTCATCACGATCTACGGCGGCAAGACCGTCGAGGTGCTCAACACCGACGCCGAGGGCCGCATCGTCATGGCCGACGGCCTCGTCTCGGCCATCGAGGACGGCCACGACGTCGTGCTCGACATCGCGACGCTCACCGGCGCCCAGATGGTCGCGCTCGGCAGCCGCACGTCCGCCGTCATGGGCACCGACGAGGTGCGCGACGAGGTCAAGGCCGCCGCCGACGCCTCGGGCGAGCTGTTCTGGCCGATGCCGCTCCCGGAGGAGCTCAAGGCCAACATCAAGTCCAAGGTGGCCGACGTCGCCAACTCCGGCCCGCGCTGGGGCGGCATGCTCAACGCCGGCCTGTTCCTGCAGACCTTCGTGGGCGACCACCCGTGGGCGCACCTGGACATCGCCGGGCCTGCCTTCAACGAGGGCGGCGCGCACGGCTACACGTCCGGGGGCGGCACCGGCGTCGGCGTCCGCACCCTCCTGGGCTTCGTCGAGGGCCGGGCCGCCGCGAAGTAGCTACTTCCTGCGCTGGGCGCTGTTCCAGTCGCGCATCCGCTGGGGGTAGCCGGTGAACCGCACGTTGTACACCGGCACCCCGAGCTGGTTCGCGATGTCGAACGCGGTGCGCTCGTCGGGCACCCGGCGGCGCGTCCACTCACCGGTGCTCGCCACGAGCAGGATGGTGCTGGGGATGTCGGTGGTCGGGGGCTCCACGTAGGCCTCGACCCCGACGCGCGAAGCGATGAACTCACCGAGGTGCGCCAGGGTCTGGCGGCGCGCGTCGTTACCGGTGGGACGCGCGGCGCTACCGGGTGCGGAGCGTCGCTGGAAGAAGCGCGCGAGCGAGCTACGGGACTGGCGAGGCATGCACCGAGGGTACTAGCGAGACCTGTGCTGTCCTAGGCATCTCCACGCACATCGCAGGAAACTCGCACCTTCTGCTCGCGGGCCGTCCTGTCACAGGGCCGCCCGGAGCGTCAATGTCGCCACGGTCACACCCGACAAGCCCGGTACACGATTGGGGCCACGCCCGCTGAAGTGTCAAGATGGCATGCGGCGACAACCCACGCAGCCGACGCAGCCAACGCGGTCACCTCCGCAGAGTCAACGAGGAGCCAGCACGTGCCTACGCAGGACAGCTCGACCACGTTCGACGTCGTCGTGCTCGGCGGGGGAAGCGGCGGCTACGCCACCGCGCTCCGCTCGGCACAGCTTGGCCTGAGCGTGGCCCTCGTGGAGGAGGGCAAGCTCGGCGGGACCTGCCTGCACGTGGGCTGCGTCCCCACCAAGGCCCTGCTCCACGCCGCCGAGGTGGCCGACGCCGCCGCACACGGCGCGCAGTTCGGTGTGCGCACCTCGCTGGACGGCATCGACATGCCCGGCGTGCTCGCCTACAAGGACTCCGTGGTCGCCGGCCTGTACAAGGGCCTGCAGGGGCTGATCGCCTCGCGGAAGATCACCGTCGTCGAGGGGCACGGCACGCTCGCCTCCCCCGGCGTCGTCGAGGTCACCGCCGCGGACGGCGCGACGAGCAGCGTCACCGGCACCCACGTGGTGCTCGCGACCGGCTCGTACGCGAAGACGCTGCCCGGCCTGGAGCTCGGCGGCCGCGTCCTCACCTCCGACCAGGCGCTCACGCTCGACACCGTGCCGAAGTCCGTGGTCGTGCTCGGCGGCGGCGTGATCGGCGTGGAGTTCGCCAGCGTCTGGAAGTCCTTCGGCGCCGACGTGCAGATCGTCGAGGCGCTGCCCCACCTCGTCCCCAACGAGGACGTCGCTCTCTCGAAGGCGCTGGAGCGCGCGTTCCGCAAGCGTGGCATCAAGTTCTCCCTGGGCGAGCGCTTCGCCCAGGCCAAGCAGTCCGACGACGGCGTCCAGGTCGAGCTGGAGTCGGGCACCACGTTCGACGCCGAGCTGCTGCTCGTCGCCGTCGGGCGCGGGGCGCGGACCGCCGACCTCGGCTACGAGGCCGCCGGTGTGCGCGTCGACCGCGGGTTCGTACTGACCGACGAGCTGCTCCGCACCGGCGTCACCACGCCGGCCGGCGGGCAGGTCTGGGCCGTCGGCGACATCGTGCCGGGCCTGCAGCTTGCCCACCGCGGGTTCGCGCAGGGCATCTTCGTGGCCGAGCAGATCGCGGGCCGCTCGCCCGCACCGATCGACGAGGCGACGATCCCGCGGGTCACCTACTGCGAGCCGGAGGTGGCGTCGGTCGGCGTCACCGAGGCGCGGGCCGCCGAGCTGTACGGCCCGGACGGGGTGGAGACCATCGAGTACAACCTGGCGGGCAACGGCAAGAGCAAGATCCTGGGTACCCAGGGCTTCGCCAAGCTGGTGCGCCGCAAGGACGGACCCGTGGTCGGTATGCACCTGATCGGCTCGCGTGTGGGCGAGCTGATCGGCGAGGGCCAGCTCATCGTCGGCTGGGAGGCGTTCCCTGAGGACGTCGCCTCGCTCGTCCACGCACATCCCACCCAGAACGAGGCACTCGGAGAGGCACACATGGCACTGGCCGGCAAGCCTCTGCACGCCCACAACTGACCATAACGACAAAGGAGACCCCACAGGTCATGTCTGAGAACGTGCAGCTGCCGGCCCTCGGCGAATCCGTCACCGAGGGCACTGTCACCCGCTGGCTCAAGGCTGTCGGCGACGAGGTCGCCGTCGACGAGCCGCTGCTCGAGGTGTCGACCGACAAGGTCGACACCGAGATCCCGTCGCCGATCGCCGGCGTGCTCGAGCAGATCCTCGTCCAGGAGGACGACACCGTGGAGGTCGGCGCCACCCTCGCCGTCATCGGCGACGGCTCCGGTTCCGGTGCCGCCCCGGCGGCGCCCGCCGCCGAGCCCGCCGCAGCGGACGCCCCCGCGCCCGAGGCGACGCCTGAGCCGGCCGAGGCCGCTCCCGCCGAGGCACCCGCGCCCGCCCCCGCCGAGGCTCCGGCCGAGGCTCCCGCTCCGGCTCCGGCCGGTGGCGGCACCGACGTGCCGCTGCCCGCGCTGGGCGAGTCGGTCACCGAGGGCACCGTGACACGCTGGCTCAAGGAGGTCGGTGACGACGTCGCCGTCGACGAGCCGCTGCTCGAGGTCTCGACCGACAAGGTCGACACCGAGATCCCGTCGCCCGTCGCGGGGACGCTCCAGGAGATCCTGGTCAAGGAGGACGAGACCGTCGAGGTCGGCGCCATCCTGGCCCGCGTCGGTTCCGGCGCCGCCGCTCCGGCTGCTGCTCCGGCCGCCGCTGCCCCGGCCCCGGCCGCTGCTGCCGCTCCGGCCGCTGCTCCTGCCGCCCCGGCTCCGGCCCCTGCTGCTCCGGCGCCCGCTCCGGCCCCGGCCCCCGCGCCGGCGGCTCCGGCTGCGGCTGCTCCGGCTGCCGCCCCCGCGCCTGCTGCTCCGGCGCCCGCCGCCGCTGCTCCGGCCGCAGCCGGTGGTCGCACCATCGGCTCGTACCTGACCCCGCTCGTGCGCAAGCTCGCCGCGGAGAAGGGCGTCGACGTCGCCGAGGTGAAGGGCACTGGCGTCGGTGGCCGCATCCGCAAGGAGGACGTGCTCGCCGCCGCCGAGGCCAAGGCCGCCCCGGCGCCCGCCGCCGCTGCCGCGCCCGCCGCCAAGGCGCCGGCCGCGACCAAGCTCGAGGTGTCGCCGCTGCGCGGCACCACGGAGAAGATGTCGCGTCTGCGCAAGATCGTCGCCGAGCGCATGCTCGAGGCGGTCCAGTCGCAGGCCCAGCTGACCACGGTCCTGGAGGTCGACGTCACCCGCGTCGCGAAGCTCCGGGCCAAGGCCAAGGAGTCGTTCGCCGCGCGCGAGGGCGCCAAGCTGACCTTCCTGCCGTTCTTCACGCTGGCCTCCGTCGAGGCGCTCAAGGCGTACCCGAAGATCAACGCCACGATCGACACCGAGAAGGGCGAGATCACCTACCACGGCTCGGAGAACGTCGGCATCGCCGTCGACACCGAGCGTGGACTCGTGGTCCCGGTCATCAAGAACGCGGGCGACCTGAACCTGGCGGGCATCGCCCGGCAGATCCAGGACCTGGGTGCGCGCACCCGGGCCAACAAGGTGACGCCGGACGAGCTCTCGGGCGGGACGTTCAACATCACCAACACGGGCTCGGGCGGGTCGCTCATCGACACCCCGATCGTCCCGCTGGGCCACGCCGCGATCCTGGGCACCGGCACCATCACGAAGCGCCCGGTCGTGGTGACCGACGCCGAGGGCAACGAGAGCATCGCGGTGCGCTCGATGGCCTACATCTTCCTGTCCTACGACCACCGCCTGGTCGACGGTGCGGACGCCGCGCGCTTCCTCACCGCGATCAAGAACCGGATCGAGGAGGGCGCGTTCGAGGCCGAGGTCGGTCTCTGACGAGGACCAACGGGTCGGCCGGGTAGCTCACGCACCTGATGTCGACCCAGCAGCAGCGGGTGGTGGCCGGTTCCGGGTTCGGGACCGGCCACAGCCGTCTGTGCCCTGCCTTGATGCCCCACCGCTGCCGCGCCGGTGCCGTGTCGGTGCGGTGCCGTCGGGCAGGCTAGATTCGCGGCATGGACGTAGTCGTGGCCGGGTCGCACGGCCTCATCGGCTCCGCGCTGGTCGCGGACCTCGTCGCCCGGGGGCACGGCGTGCGTCGGCTGGTGCGGCGCGGGAGCGAGTCGTCCGGCGTCGCCGAGTCAGCCGGGCCGTCCGACGTCCGGCACGTGCCGTGGGACCCGCGCACCGGCGAGCTCGACCCGGCCGCGCTGGACGGCGCGGACGCCGTCGTGAACCTGGCCGGGGCCGGGATCGGCGACCACCGCTGGACCCCGGCCTACAAGCAGAAGCTCCTGGGCTCGCGCACCACGACCACGAGCCTGCTCGCCCGCACGATCGCGCGCCTGGACGACCCGCCGGTGCTGGTCAACGCGTCGGCGGTCGGGGCATACGGGGACCGCGGGGACGAGGTCCTGACCGAGGCGTCGGAACGCGGGGACGACTTCCTCGCGGGCCTGGTCAAGGCCTGGGAGAGCGCCACGGCACCCGCCGCAGAGGCCGGCGCCCGCGTCGTCTGGCTGCGCAGCGGCATCGTGCTCGCGCCGTCGGGCGGAGCGCTCGGCAGGCTGCTGCCGCTCCTGCGCCTCGGCGTCGGCGGCCCGCTCGGCAGCGGCCGGCAGTGGTGGAGCTGGATCACGCTCACCGACGAGGTCGCGGCGATCCGCCACGTCATCGGCGCGGACGTGCGCGGCCCCGTCAACGCCGTGGCGCCCGAGCCCACCACGAACCGGGACCTGACCCGGGCGCTCGCCCAGGCCCTCTACCGGCCGGCGGCCCTGAAGGTGCCCACGTTCGCCCTGCGGATCGCGCTCGGGCAGTTCGCCGGCGACCTCGTGGCCTCCCAGCGGGTGGTCCCCGCGGTGCTGAGCCGCACCGGCTTCACCTGGACGCACGCCGCCCCCGAGGAGGCGGCGCGCTGGGTCGTCGGGCACTGAGCCGGTCCGGCACGCGCGGTGGGCCGGACCGGCCAGGCCGGGGACGGGTCAGCGGACCTCGCTGACCCGCCACCCGAGCGGCGTCCAGACCAGGGTCAGGTCGGCGGACTCCTTCGACGCGGGCACTGCCGTCTCGCCGTCGGCGGACACCTGCCGGTGCGCCGTGATCGTGTACTGGATCCGCACGATCGCCTCGATCGGCACCTTCTTGCCGGACGACTTGCTCTCGGCGCCGTCCGACGTCTGGACCGTCTTGCGCGACGCCGTGGTCGCGCTCTGCACGGCCGACGCGGCGCCAGGGCCCTGCGTCACGACCTCGATGGACTCCACCTCGGCGGACGCGCCGACCACCTGGGACCGGTTCTGCTTGAGCTCGTCAAGGATCTGCTGGTCGGCCAGGTAGGCCGGCGAGCCCTCCAGGTTGACCGTGCTGATGTCGGAGACCGCGCCGGCCAGCAGCGCGAGGCGGCGCTCGGTGAGCTCGACCGCGGCACCCGCCGGGTCCTTGGCGTTGCTCACCGGGTTGATGCCGCCCCAGACGGGGGCGGAGGCCTCGGGCGAGGGCGCCGCGACGGCGGGCTCCTCGCCGCCGAAGGCCTCGGGCAGGGCGATGGCCCCCGCGGTGATCCCCGTGACCACGCCGGCGGCGATCATCACCGTCGCGAGCACGGAGCCCGCGGTGAAGCGCGGCTCGGCGGCCTGCGCGCCCGGTCGCGCGCCGGCGGCCCGGCCCGAGACGGGCATCGTCGCCCGGCGCCGCGCGCCGGGCGCCCAGGAGCGTGCGTCGACCGCGGCGATGGACCCCGTCAGCGTCTTGGCGGCGGAGCGCCACGCCGACGGCGTGTGCGCGCCGAGCGGCACGTGACCGGCGATGGGCACGGGACCGCTGATGGCGGCCGAGACGAGGGCGGAGGCGTCCGGGAGCCGCACCGGCACGGGCTGGACGGCGTCGTTCGCGAGCGCCGCGAGCGTGCCCGGCTCTGGCCGGTCGCGCGGGTCCTCCGCCCGGGCGCGGGCCAGGACGGCCCGCAGCGCCTGGTCGGCCTTGGAGTCCAGGCTCGGGCCGGGGAAGCCCAGCACCGACTCGACGAGCGTGGCCAGCGAGGTGACGTCGACCGGGTCGTCGCTGTGGTCCGGCAGCGTGACGCGCGGGCGCAGCACGGCGCTGCCGTCGCTGCGCAGCAGCACGTCCGTGGGCCGCACGCCGCCGTGGACCAGGCCCACGCTGTGCAGCGCGGCGAGCGCCTGCGCGATGGCGACGGTGATCCCGGCGCCCTCGGCGGCGGTCAGGGGGCCGCGCGAGCCGACGGCGGTCGGCAGGTCGACGGCACCCGTCCGCGACAGCCGGACGTCGAGGTTGTCCGGGCCGTTCGGCGAGATGGCGATGAGCGGCACGAGATGTGGGTGGTCCAGTGTCGCGAGGGTGTCCAGGCGGCGCACCAGAAGTTCCCGTGCCGCGGCCTCGGAGGGGACGGCTACGCGGACCAGTTCCGCGGATTCGATGTAGTGCACCCGATCATGAGAACTCCGTGAATCGGAGCCCGCTCTTTATCCACAGGATTTGCCGAATTCGACGCCCTGTGGGTGAACTCCTGGGTACCCGCAGGGAATCACACGTCGACGAGTCGCCCCTCCTTGGCCGAGACCCGTGCGGCGTCCAGGACCTCCGCGGTCCGGACGGCGTCGGCAGGATCGACGGGTACGTCGGCCTCGCCGGCGAGCCACTCGGCCACCGCGGAGTAGAAGTCGCCGTGCCCGCCGCGGGGCTGCGGCACGGCGGTCCGCTCGCGGCCGCGCGTGAGCCAGCCGTGGGTGCCCTCGGGCTGGTCGTCGTCGAGCACGTCGAAGGGCGAGGCGTCGCCCTCGAACGAGTTGACCAGGTACGCGCCGCCGTCCCCCAGCACGCGCGTGCGCGGGCCGGGCGCCCCGACCAGGGAGCCCGCCCAGAGCCGCGAGACCACGCCCTTGGCGGGCGGCTCCACGCCGAACAGGACGTCGGCGGCCGCGGCGCGCCCCGGGACCACACCCGGCCGGGTGCCCGGCGCGGCGTGGTGCAGCACGAGGAACACGTCGTCCTCGGTGGGCGTCGAGAGCGAGCGGGTCTCGGCGTACACCGAGACCACGGGCCCGAACAGCTGGGTGGCGGAGTCCACGAGGTGCGGGCCGAGGTCGAGCAGCAGCCCGCCGCCCACGACGTCGTTCTCCTTCCACCGCTGCTGGGGCTTGGGCCGCCAGCGCTCCCAGTGCCGCTCGAAGGTGTGCACCTTGCCGAGGTCGCCCCGGTCCAGGAGGGCCTTGAGCGTGAGCTGCTCCGGGTCCCAGCGCCGGTTGTGGAACACGGTGAACGGCGTGCCCGACGACGACGCCGCAGCCACCACCCGGCGGGCCTCGGCCGCCGTGGTCGCGATGGGCTTGTCCAGCACGAAGGGCTTGCCCGCCACGGAGACGGCGTTCGCGTGCTCGGCGTGCAGGGACGAGGGGCTGGCGATGACGACCAGGTCGTAGAGACCTGGCTCCGCCAGCATCGAGGGCAGGTCGTTGAAGAGCCGCGCGCCGGGCCAGTCACCGGCCGCCTGGACGCGCCGTCCGGAGTCGCGCGCGACGACCGCCGTTACCGACATTCCCGCAGCTCGCGCCAGCCGAGCGTGAATTTGCCTGCCCGCGCCGCCGTAGCCGACAATCCCGATCCGAAGTGCCATGGCCCCATCGTGCCCCGCGGGACGCAGCGACGCGAGATTACTGGTCAGCCGCTTAATCCCCGTAACACAACTCTGGCAGACTGGGGCAAGAGGTACGTTTCGCACGTTCTTAGACTTTGTCCGGCCATCTGCGGTCCGGACCAACGGCCGACAGATTGAGGGGCTCGTGTCCGCCACAGCCAAGAAGTCCAGCCAGACCCGCAAGACCCTGCAGCTCGTGCTCATCGCCGTCGCGGCGCTGGTGCTCGCCGGCAACTTCGTCGTGAAGTCCCTGGGCGACGACGTCGCCCCCGCCGAGGGCGCGCAGGGCTCGGCCCTCGCGGCGCTGGACACGCTGACGGTGCAGGACGCCGCCACCAAGGACGGCTACGACCGCGAGTCCGACTTCGGCAGCGCCTGGCAGGACGCCGACGACAACGGCTGCGACACCCGCAACGACATGCTCCAGCGCGACCTCGACGACTTCGTGCTCACCGACGGCGACTCGTGCCAGGTGGCCTCCGGCACGCTCGACGACCCGTACACGGGCGAGACCATCGAGTTCGAGCGCGGCGAGAACTCCGGCGCCGTGCAGATCGACCACGTCGTCGCGCTGATGAACGCGTGGACCACGGGCGCGGCCGACTGGGACAAGGACAAACGCGTCTCCATCGCGAACGATCCGCTCAACCTCGTCGCCTCGGACGGCCCCGCCAACATGGGCAAGGGCGCCAAGGACGCCTCCGAGTGGCTGCCGGACAACCAGGCCTACCGCTGCGAGTACGTGGCCCGGCAGATCGCCGTCAAGACCAAGTACGAGCTGTGGGTCACGCCCGCCGAGCACGACGCCATGGAGGACGTCCTGACGAGCTGCCCGGCGGAGACCCTCCCGGCGTCCTGACCCAAGCTGGTCCTTGCTGACTTTGGTTCAGCAGGCGATCGGCGACCACTACCGGACCGCATGCGGTCGCCTCCGGCCTACTGAATCCCACTCAGTACCGTGCCTCGGCAGACCCTGGTCGCTGCGGCAGCAGAGGGATGGCGCGACCACAGCGGGGTGGTCTGCGGGGTTGTGCACAGGCTCGGCTCGCTGGCCGTCGACGGCGAGCTCGGCGGTGATCTGATCCCCGCATGCGTTCACTCACCGCGGTCCCCCAGGTGCTGGAGGTTCTCGCCGCCCGCCAGGAGGGCCTTCTCTCCGTGCGACAGTGCCACGCCGCGGGCGTCGACCGTCGGCGGATCGCCCGGCTCGTCGATCACGGCGTCTGGCGCCGGGAGGGCGGTCGGGTCGTCGACACCGACCCCGCACCGCCGGCCACGCGGGTCCGGGACGACTACTTCGACCACCTCCGGCGCCGGTCCGCGGTGAAGGGCCTGCTCGTCTGGCCCGGAACGGCCGCTGTCGGGTGCGCCGCGCTCGCCCTGCACGGCGTCGCCGGGCTGCCCCGGCGCATCGACCCCGAGGTCTCGTTCCCCCGGGGCATCCGGCACCAGGTGCGGGACGGCGTGATCGTGCGGCAGTACGGGAGCTTCGCGTCCCAGACCTACGGCGCCTGGCGCATCGCGAAGATCGAGCACGCGCTGGCCCAGTCCCTCCCCGGCCTGTCGCGGGACGACGCCGTCGCCGTGGTCAGCAGCGCCTTGAACAAGGGCCTGCTCGGCGAGGCCGAGGCCGGGCTGGCCCAGGTCGAACGGCTGCTGCGCGGGCGGCGGGGAGCCGTGGAGGCCGTGCGCCGGCTCAGCCTCGCGAACCGCGGCGACGAGTCCCCCGCCGAGACCCGTACCCGCCTCTCGTGCATCGACCACGGCGTACCCCCGGACCGCGTCCAGGTGGAGTTCCGCAAGAACGGGAAGTTCCTCGGCCGGTGCGATCTCGGCTGGCGGCTGCGCGACGGGCGGTGGCTCGTGGTGGAGGTGGACGGCGTCGGACCGCACTCCACACCGGAGGCGCTGGTCAAGGACGCACCCCGGCAGAACCGGCTGCTCACGACCGGGAGGATCGTGCTGCTGCGTTTCAAGCCGGCCGACAACGACCAGCCGGGAGGCATCGGGGCGGTCGTCGCCGCCCACCTGAAGGACCTGGGCGGCCACACCCCGACCCCTGGACCCCCTCTGTCTCCGGTCCACCTGGACTGAAACTCGCCCGACGGGGCGGGTCTAGGCTTGCGGCCATGGACATCCGACACCTCACCGGGCACGTCGAGTACCACGAGGGCTGGGACCTGCAGCGACGCACCCACGAGGGCGTCCGCGCGGAGGACCTGGCCGACACCGTCTTCTTCCTGGAGCACGAGTCCGTGTACACGGCGGGCGCGCGCACGCACCGCGACGAGTACCCGACCGACGGCACCGAGGTCATCAAGGTCGACCGCGGCGGCAAGATCACGTGGCACGGGCCGGGCCAGATCGTGGCCTACCCGATCATCAAGCTGGCCAAGCCGTTCGACGTCGTCGAGTACGTCCGCACGCTGGAGCAGGCGGTGATGGACGTGTGCGCCGCGTTCGGCGTGGAGACCATGCGGGTCGAGGGCCGCTCCGGCGTCTGGGTCGCCGCCGGCTCCCCCGACGTGGCGAGCCCCCGGCTCGAACGCAAGGTGTGCGCCATCGGGGCGCGGGTCGCCAAGGGCGTGACCATGCACGGCCTGGCCCTGAACTGCGACGCCGACCTGGCCGCGTTCGACCACATCGTGCCGTGCGGCATCCCGGCGGAGGACGCCGACGTCACCTCGCTGACCGCCGAGGCCGGCCGGCGGGTCACCGTCGACGAGGTCCGGCCCCTGCTGGAGGCGGCCCTGATCGAGCGCCTCTCGCCGCTGCTCGCGCGGGACTCCGCGCCGTCCGAGGCCGTCGCCGCGACAGCGTGACGAACGCCACGTGCCGCCCCCGCGACGGCCGCGCGACGGCGGTCGCCCGAGGCTTAGGCTGGGCCAACCCGCTGACCTGGGAGGGATCTGCGTGACCATCGCACCTGAAGGCCGACGCATGTTGCGCATCGAAGCGCGCAACTCGGCCACGCCCATCGAGAAGAAGCCCGAATGGATCAAGACCCGGGCGGTGATGGGACCCGAGTACCGCGACATGAAATCGCTCGTGAAGGGCGAGGGCCTGCACACGGTCTGCGAGGAGGCCGGCTGTCCCAACATCTTCGAGTGCTGGGAGGACCGCGAGGCCACCTTCCTCATCGGCGGTGACCAGTGCACGCGCCGCTGCGACTTCTGCCAGATCGACACGGGCAAGCCCGCCGACTTCGACAAGGACGAGCCGCGCCGCGTCGCGGAGTCCGTGCGGACCATGGGCCTGAAGTACTCGACCGTCACGGGCGTCGCCCGCGACGACCTGGCCGACGGCGGCGCCTGGCTCTACGCGGAGACCGTCCGCCAGATCCACGCGCTCAACCCCGGCACCGGCGTCGAGCTGCTGATCCCGGACTTCAACGCCATCCCCGAGCTGCTCGACGCCGTCAACGAGTCCCGCCCCGAGGTGCTCGCGCACAACGTCGAGACCGTGCCGCGCATCTTCAAGCAAATCCGCCCGGCGTTCACCTACGAGCGGTCGCTCTCGGTCATCACCCGGGCCCGCGACGCCGGCCTGGTCACCAAGTCCAACCTGATCCTCGGCATGGGCGAGACGATCGACGAGGTCAAGCAGGCGCTGCAGGACCTGCACGACGCCGGTTGCGACATCATCACGATCACGCAGTACCTGCGCCCGTCGCTGCGCCACCACCCGGTGGACCGCTGGGTGCGGCCGGAGGAGTTCGTGGAGCTCTCCGAGACGGCGGAGCAGATCGGCTTCCTCGGCGTCATGGCCGGGCCGCTGGTGCGTTCGTCGTACCGCGCGGGCCGCCTGTGGGGCCAGGCGATGACCAAGCACGGCCGCGCGATCCCCGAGGCGCTCTCGCACCTCGCACAGCCCACCACGTCCCGTCAGGAGGCGGCGAGCCTGCTGGCGCGCTGACCCGGCACGCCGACCCCTCGTAGCGCACTAGAATCGATGACCATGGCCCGAACCTCGTCCGGAGGCGAAGCGCGCGACGACGCGTCCGTCACCAAGCAGAAGAAGCCCAAGAAGCGCCGCTGGTATCACCAGCTGTGGGACGTCTACCAGATGACCCGCAAGCAGAACCCGCTCGTCACCTGGTGGATGCTCGCCGCGTTCGTCGGTGTGGTGGCGGTGGCGCTGCTCATCGGTGTGCTCGCGGGCCCGTGGGTCTACGCGCTCGTCATCGGCGTGCCGTTCGGCGTGCTGGCGGCGATGTTCGTGCTGTCGCGCAGCGCGGAGAAGGCCGCGTACACGCAGATCGCCGGTCAGCCGGGCGCGGCCCGCGCCGCGCTCGGCACGGTCCGCGGCGGCTGGACGTTCGAGGACGAGCCCGTCGCCGTCGACGCCCGCAACCAGGACTTCGTGTTCCGCGGTGTGGGCCGGGCCGGCGTCGTGCTGGTCTCCGAGGGCCCGTCGCACCGCGTGACGCGGCTGCTGGACCAGGAGCGCAAGAAGGTCAGCCGCATCCTGTCCAACGTGCCGGTCACCGTGATCCAGTGCGGCGACGGCGAGGGCCAGGTGCCGCTGACCAAGGTCGCGCGCGCCGTCACCCGGCTCAAGTCGACGCTGACCCGGGCCGAGGTGGCCGAGATCAGCAAGCGCCTCAAGGCCATCGGCGGCATGAAGCTGCCGATCCCCAAGGGCATCGACCCGACCCGGGCCCGTCCCGACCGCAAGGGCATGCGCGGTCGCTGACCGGTCTGACCTCGAAGGGGGCGCCTCCCGTACGGG
>NZ_JBHWZO010000093.1:0-21748 GCF_042728455.1 Promicromonospora sp. NPDC060204 | reverse complement strand
GGGCCGGGCGGACCAACATGCTGACTCGGCGTCGTCGTCGACTTCGCGTCGTCGTCCTACGTCCGCGTCAGGCCTTGCTGCGGCCGTCCGTGTGCGAGCCGATGCGGTGCACCAGGATCGAGTTGGTCGTACCAGGGACGCCGACCGGCGCACCCGAGACCACCACGACCGTGTCGCCCTTCTCGGCCAGGCCCTGGTCCTGCAGGGTCAGGTCCACCTGGGCCACCATGGCGTCCACCGTGTCGACCTTGGGCACGAGGTACTCGGAGGTACCCCACGTCAGGGCGAGGGTGTTGGCGACGTCCTGCTCCGGGGTGAACGCGAGCAGCGGGATGGACGAGCGCAGGCGGGACATCCGGCGTGCGGAGTCGCCCGACTGCGTGAACGTCACCAGGTACTTGACCCCGAGCGTCTCGCCGATCTCGGCGGCGGCACGCGTGATGGCGCCACCACGGGTGTGCGGCGTGGAGCCGAGGGGCGCGATGCGCTCCCGGCCGGCCTCCTCCGTGGCCGTGATGATCCGCGCCATGGTCTGCACGGTGATGATCGGGTAGTCGCCCACCGAGGTCTCGCCCGAGAGCATGACCGCGTCGGCGCCGTCGAGCACCGCGTTGGCGCAGTCGGACGCCTCGGCGCGGGTCGGCGTCGGCGACGTGGTCATCGACTCCAGCACCTGCGTGGCGACGATGACCGGCTTGGCGTTGCGCCGCGCCATCTCGACGATGCGCTTCTGCACGAGCGGCACCTGCTCCAGCGGCATCTCGACCGCGAGGTCACCGCGCGCCACCATGACGCCGTCGAACGCCGCGATGACCTCGGCGAGGTTCTCCACGGCCTGCGGCTTCTCGATCTTGGCGATGACGGGGACCGTGCGGCCCTCCTCCTCCATCACCCGGCGGACGTCCTCGTAGTCCTTGGCGGACCGCACGAACGACAGCGCGATGAAGTCGGCACCCAGGGCGAGCGCCCAGCGCAGGTCCGACTCGTCCTTGTCGGACAGGGCCGGCACGGACACGGCGACGCCGGGCAGGTTGATGCCCTTGTTGTTCGAGACCGGTCCGGGGACCTCGACCTCGGTGACGACGCGCGGGCCGTCGACGGCGGTGACGCGCACGCGCACCTTGCCGTCGTCGATCAGCAGCGGGTCGCCCACCTGGGCGTCCTGGGCCAGACCCTTGTGGGTGGTCGAGACGATCTCACGGTTGCCGAGGATGTCCTCGGTCGTGATGGTGAACGTGTCGCCCTTGTTCAAGAAATGCTTTTCGTCTCCCGCGAACCGGCCGAGCCGGATCTTGGGTCCCTGCAGGTCGACCAGTACGGCGACCGACTTTCCTGCCGCCTTCGCGGCCTCTCGCACGTTGCGGTATACCGCCGCATGAGCCTCCTGCTCGCCGTGGCTGCGGTTGATCCGCGCCACGTTCATGCCGGCGTCAACGAGTTCCCGGAGTTTTTCCGGGCTCTCCGTGGCGGGTCCGATGGTGCACACGATCTTGGCTCTGCGCATGTCTCCAGCCTAGGCATGGTGGGCGCCAGCGCGCCCTGTGGGGGTGTACAACTCCCGGTGAAGTTCTCGGGTCACGATCGCAGAGCGAGCGTGCGCGGGCGCACCGGGGCGGGCAGCTCGGTGCTGCCCTGGAGGTAGGTATCAGCCGCAGCGGCCGCGGCGCGGCCCTCGGCGATCGCCCACACGATGAGGGACTGCCCGCGGCCGGCGTCACCGGCGACGAACACGCCCGGCAGGCTCGCGGCGTAGTCGTCGCCGCGGGCCACCAGGCCACGCTCGGTGACCTCGATGCCGGTCTGCTCCTCGAGCACGCCGACCTCGGGACCGGTGAAGCCCATGGCCACCAGCACGAGGTCCGCGGGGATCTCGTGCTCGGTGCCCGCGCGCGGCGCCCGGCGGCCGTCCGGCAGGTACTCGGTCTCGGCGACCTTGAGGGCGCGGACGTTGCCGCCCTCGTCGGCCACGAACTCGACCGTGGAGGCCAGGTACGTGCGCTCGCCGCCCTCCTCGTGCGAGGTCGAGACCTCGAAGAGGATCGGGTCGGTCGGCCACGGCTGGTGCGCCGGGCGCTCGACCGGCGGCTTCTTGCCGATGGCGAGCGTGGTGACGCTGGCGGCGCCCTGGCGCAGCGCGGTGCCGAGGCAGTCCGAGCCGGTGTCGCCGCCGCCGATGATGACCACGTGCTTCCCGGCCGCCGTCGGCGCGCCCTCGGGCAGGTCGTCGGGCGTACCCGCCGCGACCGCCTTGTTGGCGGGCGTCAGGAAGTCCATGGCGTAGTGGATGCCGGCCAGGTCCCGCCCCGGCAGGGGCAGCTCGCGCGGCACGGTGGCGCCCGTGGCGACCACGACGGCGTCGAACCGACGGCGCAGGGCGTCCCAGCTGATGTCCTCGCCGATCGTCACGCCGGCCCGGAAGCGGGTGCCCTCGGCCTCCATCTGCGCCAGGCGGCGGTCGATGTGCAGCTTCTCGAGCTTGAAGTCCGGGATGCCGTAGCGCAGCAGGCCGCCGATGGCGTCGTCGCGCTCGTAGACGACCACGGTGTGGCCGGCACGCGTGAGCTGCTGCGCGGCGGCCAGGCCCGCGGGGCCCGAGCCGACGACGGCCACCGTGGAACCGGTGAGCCGCTCCGGGACGTGCGGCGTGACCAGGCCACGCGCGAACGCCTCGTCGATGATCGAGACCTCGACGTTCTTGATGGTCACCGCGGGCTGGTTGATGCTCAGCACGCAGGACGACTCGCACGGCGCCGGGCACACCCGCCCGGTGAACTCCGGGAAGTTGTTCGTGGCGTGCAGGCGATCGATCGCGTCGGCCCACTGGCCGCGCCAGACCAGGTCGTTCCAGTCGGGGATCAGGTTGCCGAGCGGGCAGCCCTGGTGGCAGAACGGCACGCCGCAGTCCATGCAGCGGCCGGCCTGCTCCTTCAGGAACGCCTGGCCGTCCTCGCGGTGCGCGTGCGTGTCCTTCCAGTCACGCAGCCGCACCTCGACGGGACGGTTCGGCGGGAGCTCCCGCTCCCGGACCTTCAGAAATCCTCGGGGGTCAGCCACGTGCCACCTCCATGATCTGGTTCCACACGGACGGGTCCCACTGGGTCTTGCCCGAGATGTCGGTGCCGTCGGCCTCGGCCTCGGCGAGGGCGAGGCGCACGCGCGCCCAGCCCGGGGGCAGCAGCCGGCTGAACCGGCCCCGCGCGGCGGCGGGGTCGGCGAGCAGCTCGGCAGCGACGGTCGAGCCGGTCTCGGCCAGGTGCCGCTCCAGGAGGCCGCGCACGGTCTCCCAGTCGGCGTCGGTAAGGACGCCGACGGCGAGCTCGCCCGCCTCCAACGCCGCCTGGTTGACGCGGGAGACCCGCAGGTCCAGGAAGAACGCGGTGCCGCCGGACATGCCCGCGCCGACGTTGCGGCCCGTGGGGCCGAGCACCAGCACGGTGCCGCCGGTCATGTACTCGCAGGCGTGGTCGCCCACGCCCTCGGCGATCAGGGTCGCGCCGGAGTTGCGCACCCCGAACCGCTCCCCCACGCGTCCGCGCAGGAAGACCTCGCCGGAGGTGGCGCCGTAGCCGATGACGTTGCCCGCGATGACGTTGGCGCCGTCGAGCACGGAGGCCCGGTCGGGCCGCACCGCCACGCGGCCGCCCGACAAGCCCTTGCCGACGTAGTCGTTGGCGTCGCCGAACAGGCGCAGCGTGATGCCGCGCGGCAGGAACGCGCCGAGCGACTGGCCGGCGGACCCGGTCAGGGTCACCTCGATCGTGTCGTCGGGCAGGCCCGCGCCCCGGTACCGCTTGGTCACCTCGTGGCCGAGCATGGTGCCGACCGTGCGGTTGACGTTGCGCACCGGCAGCTCGATCTTGACGGCCTCCCCGCGCTCCAGCGCCGGCGCGGCCGCCGCGATGAGCTGGTTGTCCAGCGCGCGGGCCAGGCCGTGGTCCTGCACCTTGGTGTGGCGCAGGGACGAGCCCTCCTTGAGCTGCGGCCGGGCGAGCACCGGCGTCAGGTCGAGACCCTCCGCCTTCCAGTGGTCGACCGCCTTGCGGGTGTCGAGCACCTGCACCTGGCCCACGGCCTCCTCGAGGCTGCGGAACCCGAGGGCCGCGAGGTGCTCGCGCACCTCCTGGGCGATGAACTCGAAGAAGTTCACGACGAACTCCGGCTTGCCGGTGAACCGGCTGCGCAGCTCGGGGTTCTGCGTGGCGACGCCGACGGGACACGTGTCCAGGTGACAGACGCGCATCATGACGCAGCCCGAGACCACCATCGGCGCCGTGGCGAAGCCGAACTCCTCGGCGCCGAGCAGCGCCGCGACGATGACGTCGCGACCGGTCTTCATCTGGCCGTCGACCTGCACCACGATGCGGTCGCGCAGGTCGTTGAGCACGAGCGTCTGCTGGGTCTCGGCCAGGCCGATCTCCCAGGGCGTGCCGGCGTGCTTGAGCGACGTGAGCGGCGAGGCGCCCGTACCGCCGTCGTGCCCCGAGATGAGGACGACGTCGGCGTGCGCCTTGGACACGCCCGTGGCCACGGTGCCCACGCCGAACTCGCTGACCAGCTTCACGTGCACGCGCGCCGCCGGGTTGGCGTTCTTCGCGTCGTGGATGAGCTGGGCCAGGTCCTCGATCGAGTAGATGTCGTGGTGCGGCGGCGGCGAGATGAGGCCGACGCCGGGGGTCGAGTGCCGGGTGGCGGCGACCCAGGGGTACACCTTGTTCCCGGGGAGCTGGCCGCCCTCGCCGGGCTTGGCGCCCTGGGCGAGCTTGAGCTGGATGTCGGTGGCCTGCGTGAGGTACTCCGACGTCACGCCGAACCGGCCCGAGGCGATCTGCTTGACGCGCGAGCGGCGCTCGTCGTCGTACAGGCGCTCCGGGTCCTCGCCGCCCTCGCCCGTGTTGGAGCGGCCGCCGAGGCGGTTCATCGCGATGGCGAGGGTCTCGTGCGCCTCGGCCGAGATGGAGCCGTAGGACATGGCGCCCGTGTTGAAGAGCTTGACGATCTCGGAGACCGGCTGGACCTCGTCGATCGGCACCGGCTCGCGGTCGGGGCTGAAGCGCAGCAGGCCGCGCAGCGTCATGAGGCGGTTCGACTGCTCGTCCACGCGCCGCGTGTACTGCCGGAAGATGTCCATCCGGCCGGACCGCGTGGCGTGCTGCAGCCGGAACACCGTCTCCGGGTCGAACAGGTGGTCCTCGCCGTCGCGGCGCCACTGGTACTCGCCGCCCGTGGTGAGGCGCTCGCCCGGCTTCTTGTTGCCCGACGGCGGGTAGGCCTCGGCGTGCCGCGCCGCGACCTCGGCCGCGATGACGTCCAGGCCGATGCCGCCGAGCCGCGAGGTGGTGCCGGTGAAGTAGTCCTCGACCAGGTCGTGGGACAGGCCAACGGCCTCGAAGATCTGGGCGCCGCGGTACGACATGATCGTGGAGATGCCCATCTTGGACATCACCTTGAGCACGCCCTTGCCGAGCGCCTTGATGAGGTTGGCGACGGCCTGCTCCGGCGTGACGTCCAGGTACCCGCGGCGGGCGAGGTCCTCGACCGTCTCCATCGCGAGGTAGGGGTTCACGGCGGCCGCGCCGTAGCCGATGAGCAGCGCGACGTGGTGCACCTCGCGCACGTCGCCGGCCTCGACCACCAGGGAGACCCGGTTGCGGGTGTGCTTGCGCACCAGGTGGTGGTGCACGGCGCTGGTCAGGAGCAGCGACGGGATCGGGGCCAGCTCGGAGTTGGCGTCGCGGTCCGAGAGCACGAGGAAGCTCGCGCCCTCCTCCACGTACCGGTCGACGTCGGCGAAGATCGCCTCGAGCCGGGCCAGCAGCGCGCCGCCGCCGCCCGAGACGTCGTACAGGCCCTGGATGGTCTCGGCCTGGAACAGGCCCTCCAGCTCGCGGTCGCGCTCGACGTGCACGACCTTGGCGAGCTGGTCGTTGTCCAGCACCGGGAAGCCGAGCACGAGCTTGCGCGCGTGCTCCGGCAGGTCCTCCAGGAGGTTGGGCTCCGGCCCGATGGCGCTGCCGATGGCGGTGACCAGCTCCTCGCGGATCGCGTCCAGCGGCGGGTTGGTCACCTGCGCGAACATCTGCGTGAAGTAGTCGAACAGCAGCCGCGGCCGCTGCGAGAGCACCGCGACGGGCGTGTCGGAGCCCATGGCGCCCAGCGGCTCGCCGCCGGTGGTCGCCATCGGCGACAGGATGATCTTGAGCTCTTCCTCGGTGTAGCCGAAGGCCCGCTGCCGGCGGCGCACCGACGCCGGGCTGTGCGCCACGTGCTCGCGGTCGGGCAGCTCGTCGAGGTAGACCGAGTGCTCGCGGATCCAGTCCCCGTAGGGGTGCATCGAGGCGAGGCCGGACTTGATCTCCTCGTCCTCGACGATCCGGCCGGAGCCGGTGTCGACGAGGAACATCTTGCCGGGCTCCAGGCGGCCCTTGCGGACCACGGTGGCGGGGTCGATGTCGAGCACGCCGGCCTCGGAGGCCAGGACGACGAGGCCGTCCTCGGTGACCCACCAGCGCCCGGGGCGCAGGCCGTTGCGGTCGAGCACGGCGCCGATCAGGGTGCCGTCGGTGAACGTGAGGGAGGCGGGGCCGTCCCACGGCTCGATGAGGTTCGCGTTGTACTGGTAGAACGACCGCAGGGCGGGGTCCATGCCCGGGTTGTTCTCCCAGGCCTCCGGCACCATCATCAGCACGGAGTGCGGCAGGGACCGCCCCGACAGGTGCAGCAGCTCCAGCACCTCGTCGAAGCTCGCCGAGTCGCTCGCACCGGGCGAGCAGACCGGCTGGAGCGGCGCGAGGTCGCCGAGCAGGTCGGACTCCATGGTGCCCTCGCGCGCCGCGACCCAGTTGCGGTTGCCGCGCACGGTGTTGATCTCACCGTTGTGGGCCAGCAGCCGGAACGGCTGGGCCAGGGGCCACGACGGGAACGTGTTGGTGGAGAACCGCGAGTGGACCAGCGCGAGCTCGGTGGCGTACCGCGGGTCCGACAGGTCGGGGAAGAACGGCTCGAGCTGCGCCGTCGTCAGCATGCCCTTGTACGTCAGGGTGCGGGCGCTGAGCGAGGCGAAGTACAGCCCGACCTCGTTCTCCGCCCGCTTGCGCAGGCGGTAGCAGCGGCGGTCCAGGTCGATCCCGGACAGGCTCCGCGACGGGTCGGCCACCACGATCTGGCGGAACACCGGCATCGAGGCGCGCGCCGTCGGGCCGACGATCCCGGCGTCGACCGGGACGTCGCGCCACGCGAGCACGTCGAGCTTCTCCTCGGCGGCCAGGGCCTCGACGCGGCGCACCATGGCGTCGCGCTCGGCCTCGTCGGTCGGCAGGAACGCCGTACCGATCGCGTACATCCCGGCGGGCGGCAGGTCGACCCCCACGACGTCCCGGACGAACGCGTCGGGGATCTGGGTGAGGATGCCGGCGCCGTCGCCGCTGTCCTCCTCAGCTCCCACCGCGCCGCGGTGGTCGAGGTTCAGCAGGGCGGTGAGCCCGGCATCGACGATGTCGCGCCCGGGCGTGCCACGCAGGGTCGCCACGAAGGCGACGCCGCACGCGTCATGCTCGGCTGCGGGGTCGTACAGGCCGCCTTCAAACGTCTGCGTGGGCAGCCCAACCCTCTGTGTCGGCAACGGCTTGGTCATGGGTCCTCACAGGCACCCGGCCGTAGCCGGGCGCAGTTCCTTGCGGTGGTCCGGGACGACGGCGGCCCGGTCGGTCAGGGGGCTCGTCGTCCGGTGGTCCCGGCGGTCGTGCCCCTCAGGTGCGCACGGAGGCGTCCGCGTCGGACTCCTCCTGTGCAGCTGTCTTTACTTCCTCCGGCTCGGCCGCGGCCTCGCCGGTCCCTTCGACTCCTGGGTCAGGCTCCGGCTCGGCCCGTGGGCCCGCCGGCGGTTCGTCGTCCTCTGGTCGCAGCCGCACCGACTCTTCCCTGGTGGGGAACCTTCGAGCCAGCACGATCGAGACCACCAGGGCCGCAAGGCCCAGCAGGATCGAGGTCCAGACGTTGAGGCGGAGCCCCAGCACCTGCTCCGCATCGTCGATGCGGAGCATCTCGATCCAGACCCGTCCGAGAGTGTAGAGCAGGACGTACGCCCAGAATACCCGCCCATGACCCAACCTGAACCGACGGTCGAGAAACAGCAGAACTCCGGCCATCAGGAGATTCCACAGGAGTTCGTACAGGAAGGTCGGGTGGAAGAGCGTGCCCTCCGGGTACGCCACGCCCGTGGCCGGGTTGGACACCAGGTACTCGGCGTCGATGTGCAGGCCCCAGGGCAGCTCGGTGGGCCGCCCGTAGAGCTCCTGGTTGAACCAGTTGCCGAGGCGGCCGACGGCCTGCGCGATCAGCAGGCCCGGCGCCACGGCGTCGGCGAACGACGACAGCCGCACGCCCTGCCTGCGGCAGCCGATCCACGCGCCCACGGCGCCGAGCGCGACGGCGCCCCAGATGCCGAGGCCGCCCTCCCAGACGTAGAGCGCCTGGACGGGGTCACCGCCGCCCGAGAAGTTCTCGCCGAAGTACCGGTCGGGCGACGAGAGCACGTGGTAGATCCGGCCCCCGACGATGCCGAACGGCACCGCCCAGAAGGTGATCTCCAGGACGTCGTCCGGGCTGCCCCCGCGCGCCTTCCACCGCCTGGCCGTGAGCCAGACGGCGAGCACGATGCCCGCGAGGATGGCCAGCGCGTAGGCGCGCAGCGGGAAGATCCCGAGGTACCAGGTGTGCTGGGCCGGGCTGGGGATCTGGGAGACGGCGGGAGCTCCGGGGAGCGCGGCGGACAACGCGGCAGGCAGCTCGACGGTCAGAGCGGCCGGCAGTGCGGTCAGCAGCGTCACAGGGCCTCTCCGGAGGTGGTCGCACCGCCAGGCGTGGCGGCAGGGGGGTCGGTGGGCGCGGGAGCGCGAGCCGACCGTACCCCGGCGGCGAGGTCCTCCGTCACCCCGGCCAGATCCGTGAGACGGACCGCCCACTCGTCGTCCGGCAGCGGGCCCTCCGACAGGAGCGGGCGGACCAGCGCGGAGCCCACGATGACGCCGTCGGCGAAGCGCCCGACCTCGGCGGCCTGCGCCCCCGTGGAGACGCCCAGGCCCACGCAGACGTTCGGCGCGCCGGCGGCGCGCGTGTCGGTCACCAGCTGCTCGGCGCGCGAGCCCACCTGGTTGCGCTCCCCCGTGACGCCCATGAGCGACGCGGCGTACACGAAGCCGCGGGACTGGCCCACGGTCAGCCGCAGCCGCTCCGGCGTCGAGCTGGGGGCCACGAGGAACACGCGGTCCAGGCCGTGGGCCTCGCTCGCCGCGATCCAGTCGGCGCCCTCGTCCGGGATGAGGTCGGGCGTGATCAGGCCGGCGCCGCCCGCGGCGGCCAGGTCGCGCGCGAACGCGTCCGGGCCGTACTTGAGCACCGGGTTCCAGTACGTCATGACCAGCACGGGCACGTGCGGCGCGTAGTCGGTCAGCTCGCGCACCACGCGGAACACGTCGCGCACGCGCGCGCCCGCGTCGAGCGCGCCCTGTGCGGCCGCCTGGATCACCGGGCCGTCGAGGACGGGGTCGGTGTACGGGATGCCGAGCTCGATGATGTCGACGCCGTGGTCCACGAGGGTCTTCAGCGCCTCGATCGACCGGTCGACCGTCGGGTAGCCCACCGGCAGGTAGCCCACCAGGGCGGGCCGGTTGTCCTGCTCGCGCAGGCGGGCGATCAGGCCGGCGGTGCCGGAGTGCGTGTCCGGACCCGTGGCCTGCTGCGTCACCGTGCTCATCCCCGGCCCTCCTGTCGTTCGAGCTCCTCGGCCGCGACGTTGTTGTCCGCGCCGTCCAACAGCCCGAACCAGCGGGCCGCCGTCGCCACGTCCTTGTCGCCGCGACCGGACAGGTTCACCAGCAGCACGAGCGGCTCGCCGTCGGGGCCGGTGCGGCCCTCGGCGGCCGCGGCCTGGCCCACGCGCAGCGCGCCCGCGAGGGCGTGCGCCGACTCGATGGCCGGGATGATGCCCTCGGTACGGCACAGCAGGCGGAACGCCTCCATGGCCTCGTCGTCGGTCACGGGCTCGTACGTGGCTCGGCCCAGGTCGTGCAGCCAGGCGTGCGCGGGGCCGACGCTCGGGTAGTCCAGGCCCGCGGAGACCGAGTGGCTCGGCAGGGTCTGGCCGTCGTCGTCCTGCAGCAGGTACGAGCGCGCGCCGTGCAGCACGCCGAGCGCGCCGCCGCTGAACCGGGCCGCGTGCCGGCCGGACTCGATGCCCTCGCCGCCGGCCTCGAAGCCGCGCAGCTCCACGTCCTTGTCGTCGAGGAACGCGTTGAAGATGCCCAGCGCGTTGGACCCGCCGCCGACGCACGCCGCGACGACGTCGGGCAGGCGGCCGGTGCGCTCCAGGATCTGCTCGCGCGCCTCCTCGCCGATGATGCGGTGGAACTGGCGCACCATCTCCGGGAACGGGTGCGGGCCCGTGACGGTGCCCAGCAGGTAGTGCGTGCTCTCGACGTTGGCGACCCAGTCGCGCAGCGCCTCGTTGATCGCGTCCTTGAGCGTGCGCGAGCCGATCTTGACCGGCACGACCTCGGCGCCGAGCAGGCGCATCCGCGCCACGTTCAGGGCCTGCCGCCGGGTGTCCTCCTCGCCCATGTAGACCACGCACTCGAGGTCCATCAGGGCCGCCGCGGTGGCGGTGGCGACGCCGTGCTGACCCGCCCCCGTCTCGGCGATGAGGCGCTTCTTGCCCATGCGCTTGACGAGCAGGGCCTGGCCCAGCACGTTGTTGATCTTGTGCGAACCGGTGTGGTTGAGGTCCTCGCGCTTCAGGAACACCCGCACGCCGCCCGACTCGCCGCCCGCGTGCGCGGCGAACCGCGGCACCTCGGTCAGCGGGCTCGGCCGGCCGGTGTACTCCCGGTGTAGGCGCTGCAGCTCGGCCGCGAACGCGGGGTCGTCGGCCGCCTTGCGGAACTCGGTGTCGAGCTCCTCGAGCGCGGCGATCAGCGCCTCGGGCACGAAGCGCCCGCCGTACTGGCCGAAGTACGGGCCGGAGACGTCGGCAAGCTTCACATCGGTCACCTCGGATCCCTTCAGGCCGGACGGACGGAGCGCAGCGACGGGTGCGAGCCCGCGGCGACGAGGTCGGCCACCGAGGCGCGCGGGGCGCCGTCGGTCACGAGCGCCTCGCCCACCAGGACGCAGTCGGCCCCGGCCCGGGCCATCTCCATCACGTCGTGCGGGCCACGGATGCCGGACTCCGCGATCTTGACCACGTCGTCCGGGATGTACTCGGCGAGGCTGCGGAACAGGCCGCGGTCCAGCTCGAGAGTCTTCAGGTTGCGGGCGTTGACGCCCACGACGCGCGCCCCGGCGTCGACGGCCCGGCGCACCTCCTCGAGGTTGTGCGTCTCCACGAGCGCGGTCATGCCCAGCGAGTGCACCCGCTCGACCAGCGACTCGAGCACCGTCTGCTCCAGGGCCGCCACGATGAGCAGGACCAGGTCGGCCCCGTGCGCGCGCGCCTCCCACACCTGGTACGGCGTCACGACGAAGTCCTTGCGCAGCACGGGCACGTCCACACGACCGCGCACCGCGTCCAGGTCCGCCAGCGAGCCGTTGAACCGGCGCTGCTCGGTGAGCACCGAGATCGCCGAGGCCCCGCCGGTCTCGTACTCGACCGCGAGCGCCGCCGGGTCGTCGATCTGCGCCAGCGAGCCCTTGCTGGGGCTCGAGCGCTTGACCTCGGCGATGACCGAGACGGCGTCCGCCTGCTTGAGGCGACCGAGACCCTCGAGGGCCCCGGGCACCGCGTTGGCGCGCTCCTTGAGCGCGTCGAGAGGCACGCGTGCCTCACGCTCCGCGAGGTCCTCACGAACCCCCGCGACGATGTCCTCCAGGACCGACATGTAATGAGCCTCCCCGTGCCTTCGCTCTGCCCTCGGCATGCGGCCTCGTACGCCTGATCACGCCCTACGACTGCTGGGACGTGTGCCCCATGGCCATGGTAGGCGGATCCAGGGTGTGGTCCTGACCACTCCCGGACCGTGAGACGACGGTCCGTCAGATCCCGGGCGGGCGCCGTCGGCGTCGTTCCCTGGAGATCGCCTGATCAGGGCCGGGATCAGAGCCAGGGGGTCAGGTACTGCTGCAGCCCCGGCAGGTTTCGCGCCACGAAGAACGTGAGCGCGACCCCGAGCGTGACCCAGCCCGCGGTGCTCGACAGGCCGCGGAACGGGCGTCCGCGGACCGCGGCCACGAGCCAAGCGAGCCAGACGACCACGACCACCGGGGCGGTGAGGGTCCACAGCGCGTTGGCCGACCAGGCGCCCGCCAGGTCGAGGTGCGCCAGGTCGTGGGTGGCGCGCAGCCCGCCGCACAGCGGGCAGGCCAGGCCGGTCAGCTCCAGCAGCGGGCAGAACCCGTACGAGCCGGCCACGTGCGGGTCGCGGAGCGCCACCAGGAGGGTGGCCGCGCCGACGGCCGCCCCGGCCAGGACCGGCGCCCGCAGTGCGGGCGCCGCCGGCCGGACGGCCGCCTCAGGAATTCGACCCACCCGCCAGGAAGCGGACGATCACGAGCCCGATCACGACGGCGAGGAGGGCGAGGGACAGCCAGCCCAGCACGACGCCGGCCAGCGCCGTCCCCTCGTTGTTCGCGTCGCCGGCGCGGACGGCGCGGCGGCCCTGGTTGCCGACGATGATCGCCGGGATGCCCGTGAGGGCACCCAGGAGGAGCACGATCGACGCGATGCCCAGCACGAGCGACCAGACCCCCAGGTTGTTGCGGGGGTAGGCGGCGGACGGCGCGGCCATCTCCAGGGCGGTCATGGCACCGGTTACCGCTGGACCGTCTTCTGGCCCAGGCCCAGGTTGCGCAGGACCAGGCCGATGACGAGCGAGGCCCCGATGACGACGAAGCCGAGCACGAACAGGACCAGCCAGGCCGACCACGACTGGGCCACGATGACGCCCCACGAGGAGATCAGCACACCCAGCGTGATCCCGACCATCGTGACCCACGCGGCGACCGTGTGGCCGTGGTTGGTCGGCGGGACGCCCGGCGGGAGGTAGGCGATCTCAGGCTTGTTCTCGGTCATCGCAGGTTTGATGCCTTTCGTGTCGTGCGGTACGCGCCCAGCCTAACCGCTAGCGGCCGGGTCAGCGGCCCGTCGGGTCGTCGCCGCGGGACAGGGCGTCCCAGGCGTCGTGGGGGTCGATCTCGTCGTCGTCGGCCGGGGGCTCCTCGGGGGCGGGGGCCGGGCCGTCGTCGTCCGCGGGCGGGGCCGCGGCTGTGGCGGCCGGGGCCGTTCCCGCGGCCGTGACGGGGGCCGCCGCGCCGGTGGCCGGGGCCTGGTCCGCCCGCTCGTGCCGGCCGGACGTCGCCGTCCAGCCGCGCGCCGCGACGGCGCCCCACACGGCGACGGCCACGGCGAGCACGCCCGTGGCGACCGCGGCCCAGGGCCAGGCCGTCAGCACGACGGGCGACGTCAGCTCGGTGACGCCGCTGGAGGCGGACGCCGCGGCGGTGGCGGCGGGGGTCGGGTCCTGGATGACGACGAGCGTGCTGCCGACGACGAGCACGCCGGCCGCGGCGGCGACCACGAGCGCGACGTACCGGGCCACGCGCCCGGTGAGCGCGCAGGCGATGCCCGCCGCCAGCAGCACGAGGGCGCCCGCCCCGACGCCCGGCGCGGCCGAGGTGCCGGACGCGGTGACCGCCACCTCGGGCTGCAGCGCCGTGGCCACCGTGGTGGTGATCCAGGTGGGCGAGCCCGTGCCGAACGTCAGCGCGCCCAGCACGAGCAGGGCGAGGACGGTGCGGGTGCGGGTCACCGGTCGCCTCCCGCGGTCGGCAGGGGCGTCGCGCGCAGCGGCGTCAGGCGCGACGCGAGCTGGATGGCGCGGACCGCCGCGGCGGCCTTGTTGCGCGACTCCGCGTACTCCAGCGCGGGCACCGAGTCGGCGACGATGCCGCCGCCGGCCTGCACGCTGGCGCGGCCGTCCGCGATGTACGCGGTGCGGATGGCGATCGCCATGTCCATGTTGCCGCCGAAGTCGAAGTAGCCGCACACCCCGCCGTAGATGCCGCGCGAGGCGGGCTCCAGCTCGTCGATCAGCGCGATCGCCCGGGGCTTGGGCGCGCCGGAGAGGGTGCCTGCCGGGAACGTCGCCCGCAGCGCGTCCAGGGCGCCGAAGCCCGGCCGCAGCCGGCCCACGACGGTGGAGCACATGTGCATGATGTGGCTGAACCGCCGCACCTTCATGAACTCGACCACCTCGACGCTGGTGGGCTCGCAGACCTTGACCATGTCGTTGCGGGACAGGTCGACGAGCATGATGTGCTCGGCCCGTTCCTTGGGGTCGGCCAGGAGCTCCTCGCCGAGCTCGGCGTCCTCCTCGGGGTGGGCGCCGCGCGGCCGCGAGCCGGCGATCGGGTAGGTGGTGACGTGGCCGTCGTCCACCTTGACGAGCGTCTCCGGGCTGGAGCCCACGACGGCGAACTCGGCGCCGTCGGGCTTGGCCAGGTGGAAGTAGTACATGTACGGGCTCGGGTTGATCGTGCGCAGCGCCCGGTAGACGTCCAGGGGGTCGGCCGCGCAGTCCAGGTCCAGGCGCTGGGAGAGCACCACCTGGAACACCTCGCCGTCGCGGATGGCCTCCTTGCCAGCGAGCACCGCGTCCTCGAACTCCTCGCGCGTGGACCGGAACTCGAGCTGCGGCTCGGGCACGTCCTCGGCCACCACCGACGTGACGCGGGGCATGCCGGCCGCGAGCTGCGCCTGCATGGCGTCGAGCCGCGCGACGGCGTCCGCGTACGCCTCGTCGACGCGCTCGTCCGTGGCGTCCGCGTTGATCGCGTTGGCGACCAGCCAGACCGTACCCTCCCGGTGGTCGACCACCGCGAGGTCGGTGGCCAGGCACAGGGCGAGCTCGGGCGCGCCCGTCTCGTCCGGGGCCGTCGCCGGGAGCGTGGGCTCCCAGTGCCGCACGACGTCCCAGCCCAGCACGCCGGCCAGGCCGCCGGTCAGCGGCGGCAGGTTCGCGACGCCGGGGGTGCGTAGGGCGGTGAGCGCCGCGTCGACCACGTCGACGACGTCGCCGCGCGTCGGGATGCCCACCGGCACGTCGCCGGTCCACACGGCCTGGCCGCCGTCGCTGGTCAGGGTCGCGCGCGAGGCGACGCCGACGAACGACCAGCGGGCCCAGACGCCGGACTCGGCCGACTCCAGGATGAACGTGCCGGGGCGGCCCTGCGCCAGGGTCCGGTAGAGGCCGACGGGCGTGGCGTCGTCCGCCAGCAGGGGCCGGACCACGGGGATCACGCGACGGTCGGCGGCCATCCCCCGGAACTCGGGCAGGCTCGGCCAGGTTCGACCCCAGGGCAGGTCGGCGGGCGCGGTCGCCGCGCGGGCCTCGTGGGTGTCGGGCTGGCTGTCGAGCTGGGTCACCGGATCTCCTCGTTCTCCTGGTCGCGCACCTGCTGGTCGCGGTCGCCGACCACGGCGCCCAGGTCTCCCCCGGCGACGAAGCACGTGCGCGCTCCCGTGTGGCACGCGGCGCCCACCTGGTCCACCTGGACCAGCAGGGCGTCGCCGTCGCAGTCGATGCTCACCGCCTTGACGTACTGGGCATGGCCGGACGTGTCGCCCTTGCGCCAGTACTCCTCGCGGCTGCGGGACCAGAACGTCACCCGCCCCTGCGTGAGGGTGCGGCGCAGGGCCTCGTCGTCCATCCAGCCGACCATGAGCACCTCGCCCGTGTCGTGCTGCTGGACCACGGCGGCGACCAGGCCGGCGTCGTCGCGCTTGAGTCGGGCGGA
Organism: Promicromonospora sp. NPDC060204; assembly: GCF_042728455.1. Classification (NCBI taxonomy): domain Bacteria; kingdom Bacillati; phylum Actinomycetota; class Actinomycetes; order Micrococcales; family Promicromonosporaceae; genus Promicromonospora; species Promicromonospora sp. NPDC060204. The sequence goes on along the minus strand of NZ_JBHWZO010000093.1, from coordinate 5,965 downwards.
GATCGTGGGGTCGAGAACTTCGGGCACCTGAGAATCCTGCCACGTCGTGGGCCGACGGCGATGTGATGTCCGCCGCCGGCCCCGATCCGTTACCGAAACCGCCCGGTGCTACCGGGTCTGCGCCACCCAGCTGTCGTACATCTGGGCGTAAATGCCGTCCGCCGCGACCAGCTCGCGGTGCGGGCCGACCTCGGCGACGTGGCCCTGGTCCACCACGACCACCAGGTCGGACGCCTCCGCGGTGGAGAGCCGGTGCGCGATGGTGATCGTGGACCGGCCCGCGGTCAGGGAGTCCAGGGCCCGCGCGATGCGCACCTCGGTCGCCGGGTCCACGGCCGACGTCGCCTCGTCGAGCACCAGCAGGTCCGGCTGCGCCAGGTAGGCGCGGGCGATCGCGACGAGCTGCCGCTCCCCCGCGGACAGCGCCTCGCCCCGCTGGCCCACCGCCGTCTCGAGCCCGTCGGGCAGGTCCGCCACCCAGTCGGCCAGGCCGAGCTCGGCGAAGGCGCGCTCGACCGCCTCGCGGTGCCCGGCGGCGGGCTCGTCGTCGTCCTCGCCGCCGTTCCCGGCCGCGGGGGGCGCCTCCAGGGGCGCCCGCAGGCCGTAGGCCGCGTTCTGGAGCACCGTGCCGTCGAAGAGGAAGCCCTCCTGCGGCACCAGCACGACGCGCTCGCGCAGCGAGGCGAAGCTCAGGTCGCGCAGGTCCGTGCCGTCGAGCTCCACGACGCCCGCCGTCGGGTCCATGAGCCGGGTGACGAGCTTGGCGACGGTCGTCTTGCCGGAGCCGGTCTGCCCGACCACGGCCACCTTGGTGCGCGGCGGCAGGTCCAGCGTCACGCCGTGCAGCACCTCGGGGCCGCCCGGGTAGGCGAACCGGACGTCGCGGAGCGTCACGTGCGCCGGCCCGCGCTCCTGGGTCACGGCGCCCGGCTTCTCGGCCACCTGCACCGGCGTGTCGATGACGGCGATGACCCGCCGCCAGCCGGCCACGGCGTTCTGCAGCTCGTTGAGGATCTCCGTGGCCATCTGCACCGGGCCGGTGAAGAGCTGCACCAGGAACAGGAAGGCGACGAGCTGGCCCGCCGTCAGGCCGCCGCCCACGCCCAGCAGCGTGCCCACGACCACCACCACGGCGAGCACCAGGTTGGAGATGAGCACGCCCGACGAGAACGTCGCCGCGACCAGCACCTGGGACCGGGCCTGGGCGCTGCGGGTCGCCTCGACGGACTCGCCGATCCGGCGGCCCGTGCGGTCGGCCACGCCGTAGGCACGCACCGTCTCGGCGCCCACCACGGACTCGGAGATGGCACCCAGCATCGCGCCGACCCGCTCGCGCACCAGCGTGTACGCGCGGTTCACGTACTTCTGGCCGTACCGGATCACGAGGAACATCGGCACGAAGGCGATCCAGACCACGGCGGTCAGGATCGGCGAGTAGACCAGCATCAGCCCGGTCGCCACGAGCACCTGCAGCACGTTGACGAGCAGCATGATGCCGCCCCACTGCACGAACAGGGAGACCGTGTCGACGTCGTTGGTCACGCGCGAGACCAGGGCGCCGCGGCGCTCGGTGTTCTGCGTGAGGGTCGAGAGGTCGTGGACGTGCCGGAACGCCTTGACGCGCAGCGTCGCCAGCCCGGCCTCGGCCGAGCGGAACAGGCGCACGTTGACGAGCGCGGCGCACAGCGCGGCCAGCACGAGCGCCCCCGCCGCCAGGGACGCGAGCACCGCCACCTGACCGACGTCGGGCCCGCCGTCGGCCAGGATGCCGACGTCGATCGTCTGCTGCACCGCGAGCGGCACCACCACGCGGCCCGCGGCCGCGAGGGACGCGAGCAGGAGCGTGACCCAGAGGCCGCGGGTGATCTCGGGGCTGATCTCGATGCCGCGGCGCAGGGTCGCGAACACGCCCAGGCTGCTGGCCGACTCGATGCGCGCGCCGTCGGCGTCGAGCAGGTCCTCGGGCACGTCGGTCACGTCGGGCTCGTCCGTCACCGCGGTCATCGGGCCACCTCCTCCAGCTCGTCGTCCAGCGTCCCGGCGGCCGCCTCATCGGCCCGTTCCTGCTCGCGGCGCTCCGTCTCGGCCTCGTAGGCCGTGGCCAGCGCGCGGTAGCCGGGGTCGCGCGCCATGAGCTCGTCGTGCGTGCCGACGTCGACCACGTGGCCGCCGTCGACGTGGACCACGCGGTCCGCGAGCGCCACCGACGACATGCGGTAGGCGACCATGATCACGGTGGTGCCGGGGGCGGCGTCGCTCCCGGCTGCGTCGTCGGCCCGGTCGTCGGCCGCGTCGCCTGCTGCGTCGTCGGCCCGCGCGGCCAGGCCGCGCAGGATCTCCTGCTCCACGCGGGGGTCGACGGCGCTGGTCGCGTCGTCGAGCACGAGCAGGCGCGGGCCGCGCACCAGGGCGCGGGCGATCGCGAGGCGCTGCCGCTGCCCGCCGGACAGGTTGGCGCCGCGCTCGCCCAGCGGCGCGTCGAGGCCGCCGGCCATCTCACGCACGGTCTCCTCCAGGCGGGCGAGCCGCAGGGCGTCCCACACCTCGTCGTCCGACGGCGCCCCGGGGGCGCCCGCGTCGGCGAGCGTCACGTTGCCGCGCACGGTGTCCTCGAAGATGAAGGTGGACTGCGTGACGAGCGCGACGTGGGCGGGGATCTCGCCGTCGGCCAGGGTGCGGGCGTCGACGCCGTCGAGCAGCACCTGCCCGCGCGTCGGGTCGGAGAGCCGGGCCAGGAGGCTCACGAGGGTGGTCTTGCCGGCCCCCGTGGTGCCGACGACGGCGACCGTGGCGCCGGGCTCGACGTCGACGTCCACGCCGTCGAGCAGGGTGATCGAGCGGCCGACCGCCCCGCTGATCGCGGGGACGTCGACACCCACGTCCGTCAGGCGCACCGCCAGGCCCGCCGGGCGGTCGGCCCGCGGCAGGCGGCTGTCGCCGTGGGCGAGGGCACCGGTCGAGTCGGCGACAGCCGCGATGCGCTCGTAGCCGACCAGGGCGCGCGGCAGCTCGCCGAGCACCCAGCCGAACGCCTGCACGGGCACGGTCATCATGGTGAGCAGGTAGGCGGCCGTGACGAGGTCGCCCGGTTCGACGGCGCCCGTCGAGATGCGCCAGGTGCCGACGCCGAGCACCAGCAGGGTGCCGATCGAGGGCAGGGTCTGGATCACGGGGTCGAACAGCGAGCGGACGATGCCGACCCGCACGTTCGCGGCGCGCAGCTCCTGCGTGCGGGCGCCGAACCGGCTCTCCTCGCGGTCCTCGGTGCCGAGCGCCTTGACGAGCAGGGCGGCCTCGAAGCTCTCGTGCGCGACGTCGGCCACGTCGCCCCGCAGGCGCTGGGCCCGGGTCACGGCCGGGGACATGTGCCGCTGGTAGACGGCGTTGACGGCCACGGTGACGGGGATGACGGCGAGCGCCGCGAGGGCCAGCCACGGGTCGATCGACACGAGCAGCACCACGGAGACGCCGATCATGACCACGACGCCGAGCGCGAACGGCAGCGGGTTGAAGACGCCGGTGGCGGCCTCGGTGTCCGAGGTGGTGTGGTTCAGGAGCTGGCCGGCGGGGTGCGAGCGGTGCCAGGAGCCGGGCAGCCGCAGGTACTGCCGGGTCAGGGTGGTGCGGTGGTCGGCCTGGATGCGGACGACGCCGTAGCCCGCCCAGATGCGGCGGCCGGCGACGGACAGGGCGAGCGTGAGCGCGACGGCGCCGAGCACGAGCCCGGCGAGCCAGACCCGGTCACGGGCGGCCTCGTCGCCCGCGATGGCGGGGACGACGACGGAGTCGGTGGCCCAGCCGACCGCGCGGCTGACGCCGACGGTCAGGGCGCCGAAGATCCCGGAGGCGCCCACGGCGAGCAGGTAGATGCCGGGGTGCGAGCGCATCCCGCGCCACATGAGCGAGATCGACCGGCGCACACGAGAGCCCGTGAGGGCCATCGGAGTGGGTCGCGGGGCATCTGGGGGCACGGCAAGACCTCGCTTCGTGGGGGGACCGTACTATTTTCTCACGGCGCGGGAATCGATTCGACGGATTTACGCCCTGGGCGTCACCGACGCTATGACCTCAACGTAGGTCGAGGTCAAGGAAGTCCCGGGGCCGTCCCGGTGGACGGCCCGGCGGGGTCTCAGCGGGGTCTCAGCGGACGTCGAGGCCCGCCGCGCGCATCGCGTCCTTGACCTGGCCCACCGTCAGCGCGCCGAAGTGGAACACCGACGCCGCGAGGACGGCGTCCGCGCCCGCCCGGGCCGCCTCGACGAAGTGCTCCGGTGTGCCCGCGCCGCCCGAGGCGACCAGCGGCACGTGCACGCGCTCGCGCACGGCGTGCAGCATCTCCAGGTCGAACCCCGCGGTGGTGCCGTCGGCGTCCATCGAGTTGAGCAGGATCTCGCCCGCGCCCAGCTTCGCGGCGCGCTCGGCCCACTCCACGGCGTCGATCCCGGTGCCGCGCCGCCCGCCGTGCGTGGTGACCTCGTAGCCCGACGGCGTCGTGACGTCGCCGGTGACGCGGCGCGCGTCCACGCTCAGGGTCAGCACCTGGGAGCCGAACCGCTGCGCGATCTCGGAGATGAGCTCCGGGCGCGCGATGGCCGCGGTGTTCACGCCCACCTTGTCGGCGCCGGCCCGCAGCAGCCGGTCGACGTCGTCCGTGGAGCGCACGCCGCCGCCCACCGTGAGCGGCACGAAGACCTGCTCGGCCGTGCGCCGCACCACGTCGACCATGGTCTCGCGGTCGCCCGACGAGGCCGACACGTCCAGGAACGTGAGCTCGTCGGCGCCCTCGGCGTCGTACCGGCCCGCGAGCTCGACCGGGTCCCCGGCGTCGCGCAGGTCGGCGAAGTTGACGCCCTTGACCACTCGGCCCGCGTCGACGTCCAGGCACGGGATCACTCGGATCGCGACGGACATCAGCCCTCCTTCTTCTTCGGCTCCTCGTCGTCACCCGCGACGGCCTTGTGCGCGTCGAGGATGTCGACCACGTACACCATGGTCTCGCCGGCCAGCTCGCTGGCGGTGTTCGCGAACCCGCTGTCCGGCGGCACGACCAGCATCACCTGCGACCCGACGGTCTGCTCCAGGAGGCCCTGGTCCCAGCCGTCGACGAGGCGGCCGATGCCGATCTCGGCGGACTGGGGCGGGGTGCCCTCGGTCCAGGTCGTGTCGACGACCTTGCCGTCGCTCCAGCGGACGGCGGTGAACTCCACGGTCAGGATCTGGCCGGCCCGCACCTGCGGGCCGGTGCCGCGCAGCAGCGGGTGCACCACCAGGTCGGTCGGCGGCTTCACGCCCCGCGGGACGCGCACGGTCGGGGCGCCGAGGTCGTCGAGGCGCACCTGCGGCAGGTCCTTGCCCGGCGGCACGCCCTCCCTGCCGGCCGCGCGGGCCGGCAGCACATCCACCACCAGCAGCACCGGGACGCCGTCCTGCTCCTCCATGAGCGCGAGGCGCGTGCCGACGCGACGGCCCTCCAGGGCGGCGAAGAGGTGGTTGCCGAGCGACTTCTCGGTCATCGTGTACCCGGCGGGCGCGGTGCGGAACGTGTTCTGCAGCTCCGTGCCGTCGCGCCCGTCCTGAGCGTAGAGGTTCAGCAGCACCGGGTCGTCGCGCTCCAGCACGTCCCCCGTGCCGGGCCAGACCATGCGCGCGCCCGGCCGCAGCACCGTGAACGGCTGCTCGTACTCGAGGGTGGGCGGGGCGCCGCTCGCGCCCGTGACCTGCAGCGGCTGCTGCGACGCCGACGACGTCGGGGCGGGGCCCACGTCCACCGGGAGCGAGGCCGGCGCGCACGCGGCCGTCAAGGCCACCGTCGCCGCCGCCAGCGCACCGACGAGGACGCGTACCCAGGAACTCACCCGCAGAGTCTCCCATGCCGGGGCGGCAGTCCCGGAACGAGTCCGCCCCGGAACGGCTCCGCCCCGGGACTGGCCCGTCGGCCGGTCCCGGAACGGCTCCGCCCCGGGAC
>NZ_JBHWZO010000092.1:0-21837 GCF_042728455.1 Promicromonospora sp. NPDC060204 | reverse complement strand
TCGCCGGGCCGGTCAGCGTCTACGCTGGGCGCCATGGACGACAGGCCAGTCATCCTGCTGGCGGGCGGCGACCATGCCGACGTCGTCGAGCAGGAGTTCCGTGCCCGGTATGACCGCGACTACCGGATCGAGCTGACCCACGGCGTGGCCGCGTGCCTGGACCGGGCGCGGGCGCTCGTCGGCGAGGGCGAGCAGGTCGCGATGGTCGCCTCAGAGCACCACCTGGCGGACGGCACCGCGATCGAGCTGCTGCACCAGCTCCCCTCCGTCGTCGCCACCGCGCGGCGCGTGTCGCTGGTCCCGTTCGAGTACTTCAACGACAGCCTGGACGAGCTGCGGGACGCGATGACGCGCCGCGACCTCGACACGTACGTCATCCTCCCGCGCGGGCCGCGCGACGAGGAGTTCCACACCGCGCTGATCGAGCTGCTCTCCGAGTGGGGCTGGTCGGTGGGCCGGCCCGTCGTGACGGTGACGGACCTGGTGGCCGAGCCCGGCGACCGGAACGCGGCGGCCATCCGGGACCTCCTGGAGCGCCTCGGCTTCCCGTACCGCTCGCTCACGCCGGACGACGAGGAGGCCGAGGCGATCCTCGAGGCCGCCGGCCCGGGCGCCGAGCTGCCCGTGGTCAGCACGTTCCGCGGCCAGGCACTGTCCGCGGCGACCCCGGCGGCCGTCACCGAGGCGATCTACGGCGGTTTCGACTCGATCCCCGACGGCGTGATCGCCGACGTCGCGATCGTCGGCGCCGGCCCCGCGGGCCTGGCCACGGCCGTCTACGCGGCGTCCGAGGGGCTGGCCACGGTCGTGCTCGAACGGGACGCGATCGGCGGTCAGGCGGGGTCGAGCTCGATGATCCGCAACTACCTCGGGTTCCCGCGCGGCATCTCGGGCATGCGGCTCGCCCAGCGGTCCCGCATCCAGGCCAGCCGGTTCGGCGCGCGCTTCTTCACGGGGCGCCCCGCGGCCCGGATCGAGCCGGGGCCGCCGAACGAGCCCGAGCACCAGCACGTGCACGTCCGCGGCGCGCAGCTCTGCGCCCGCACCGTGGTGCTCGCGACCGGGGTGAGCTACCGGCGCCTGGGCGTGCCCGGGGTCGAGGACCTCGTGGGCGCGGGCGTCTACTACGGCGCGGCCACGTCGATGGCGCGCGAGCTGCAGGACCGCGACGTCTACGTGGTCGGCGGCGGCAACTCCGCGGGCCAGGCCGCCGTCCACCTCGCCAAGTTCGCGGGCGGGGTGACCATCCTGGTGCGCCGCGCGAGCCTCGCCGAGACCATGTCGGACTACCTGGTCCGCGAGATCGAGGCGACGCCGACCATCCAGGTGCGCACCCGGACCGTGGTGGCCGACGGTGGCGGCGAGGGCTGGCTCCAGTGGCTGCGGCTGCAGGACCTGGACACGGGCGAGTCGACCAAGACCTCCGCAGACGGGCTGTTCTGCCTGCTGGGCGCCGAGCCGGACTGCACGTGGCTCCCCGAGGGCGTGGCGCTCGACGAGCGCGGGTTCGTGCTGACGGGCCGGGACGTGCCCCGCGACGCCTGGGTCGACGGCCAGCCGCCGGCGAGCCTGGAGACCACGGTGCCCGGCGTCTTCGCGGTCGGCGACGTGCGCGCCGGGTCCATGAAGCGGGTCGCCTCGGCGAGCGGGGAGGGCGCCTCGGTGCTCCCGCTGGTGCACGCGCACCTGGCCCGGCTGCGCGCCCGGGAGTTCGGCGCCTGATTCCTCCCGGAACCCGATGCGTGCGCATCGTTCCTCGCGCGGTGAGACCGGTTGTCTCATAACGTGTCGAGCGTGAAGCGCACTGCAGGGGGCTTGGGCGCGCTCGCGACGGTGGTTCTGGTCGCGATCAGCGCTGTCATTCCGACGATGTCGGCGTCGGCGGAGACCACCGCCGGATGGGCCGAGTGGGACCCGTTGACCGGCTCGGCCGGCGACTGGTCGACGAGCGTCCGGCTCCCGGCCGCGGGCTTCCCGGAGGCGACGGTGACCTCCGACTCGCGCGGCGGCGTCGGCGTGATCTCCGGGGCGTCGTCCTGGCTGAGCGCGGCCACGCCGCCGGGCGCGGTCTTCGGGTCGAGCCGGGACCAGCAGTACCTCAACCTGCGCCCGCAGGCCGACCGGCCCACGTCGCCGTCGACCACCACCTACACGTTCGAGCGCCCGACCCCGGCGAGCGGCTGGGCGTTCGTGCTCGGCGACATCGACGCCGACCGCGCGGTCGTCACCGCGCTGGGCGCCGACGGCCGGCAGCTCGCCGGTGCCGAGCTCGGCTTCCAGGAGGGCTTCAACTACTGCCCGGTCCCCGGAGGCCCGTCGTGCACGGGGGACGCGGCCGACGTGCCGGTGTGGGACCCGGCCACCGGCGAGCTCATCGGCAACCCGGCCGCCGCCGACACCTCGGGCGCCGCGGGCTGGTTCCGGCCCACGACGCCGATCAAGACCCTGACCGTCCAGTTCTTCCAGCGCAGCGGCTTCCCCGTGTACCAGACGTGGTTCGCCTCCCTGGCGCGCGACATCTCCGGCACGGTCAACCTCGTCGACGACGCCGGCGCACCCCAGGGCGTGCTGCCGGGCGCGACCCTCACGCTCTTCGGGCCGGACGGCGCCGAGCTCGCCACGACCACCTCGGACGACAGCGGCCAGTACGCCTTCCCCGGGTACACGGCCGCGGCCGGGTACAGCGTGGAGCTGACCACCCTGCCGGAGGCGGACGACGACCACCCGTTCGGCCTCGTGCCGTACGGCGACCGGCTGGTCACGGACGTGGACCTCACCGACGCGGACGCCACCGGCGTCGACCTCGCGGCGCGCGACGTCGCGCCCGTGGCCGTGAGCGGCACGGTCCTGACCGACGACGGCACGCCGGTGCCCGGCGCGACGGTCACCCTCACGCCGGTCGGCGGCGGCGCGCCGCTCACGGCGGTGACCAGCTCGACGGGCGAGTACCTGATCGACCACGTCGGCTGGGACGCCGCGAACGACCAGCCGCAGCAGTACACGTTCACGCTGAGCGACGTGCCCGAGGGGTTCACCGTCGCGACGGTGCCCGACGACATCACGGTCGAGGTCGGCCAGGAAGAGCCCGTTGCCGGCAACGACTTCGTCGTGATGGCCCCGGCGTCGCTCTCCGGCACGGTGACCGTCGGCGGCGAGCCCGTCGCGGGGGTCGTCGTCACGCGGGAGGGCCCGGACGGCACGGTCAGCACGACGACGGCCGCCGACGGCACGTACCTCTTCGAGGGCGTGCCGGCGGGCGATCACACGGTGAGCGTCACCGTGCCCGACGGGTACCGGGCCGACGGCCCGGACTCCCGGGACGTCACGGTCGGCGCGGACGACGTGACCGACGTCGACTTCGGCCTGTCCCACCCGGGGGCGGTCGGCGGCACCGTCACCGACGACGCGGGGGAGCCCGTGGCCGGCGCGACGGTCACGGTGACGGGCCCGGACGGCCCGGTCACGGTGGTCACGGACGACGTGGGCGGGTACTTCGTGGGCGACCTGCCGCCGGGTGACTACACGATCGCCCTCACCGTGCCGGAGGGTTACTCCGCCGACGTCACCGAGCGGTCCGTGACCGTGACCAGCGCCGGCGAGGACCTGCTCCAGGAGGACTTCGCGCTGGTCGACGAGTCCGTCGAGCCGCAGGAGCTGCCCGTCGGCGGCACGGTCACCCACGCCGAGGGCGCGCCCGTGCCCGACACCACGGTGACGGTGACCGACGCCGACGGCGCGCGGGCCGGCACCGCCACCACGGACGCCGACGGCGCGTGGTCGACCGAGCTGCCGCCTGGGTCGTACACCGTCGTCGTCGTGCCCGGTGAGGGGTACGTGGTGGACGGCGAGGACAGCATCGCCTTCGAGGTCGTGGACGAGGAGGTCACGGGGCTCGACTTTGTGCTGACCAACGCGACGCAGGCGCCGAGCCCGGCACCCGGCACCGACCCCTCGGCCGACCCGGACCCGGACCCGGCCGAGCCGGGCGACCTAGCCGCGACCGGCGCGACCGTCGGCTCGGTGGCGCTGGCCGCCGGGGTGCTGGTGGCCGTGGGCGTCGCGATGGTCCGGGGGTCACGCCGCCGGAGCTGAGCCTTGCGGCGTCCGCCACCACTTCGTTGAGTGCTGGCTATTTGTGGCCTGGAACCGGTTCCAGACCGCAAATAGCCAGCACTCAACTAGGCGGGCGGGTCAGGTTGTGGGGCGGCGGCGGGCCCAGCTGCCCGTGATGTGGTCGTGCATCGCCGACGACGCCGCGTCCGCGTCGCCCTTCAGCAGCGCGTCCAGGATGTGGGTGTGCTGGTCGTGCGTCAGCTCGATGTCCTCGCGCGTCGGGTGCCCGCTGTACTGGGGCGTGTGCAGGGCCTTGCCCTGGATGTTCGACACGATCGCCCGGCCGAACGCGTCCTGCGAGGCGCGGTGGATCAGCTCGTGGAACTCGACGTCGGCCGCCGCGTAGGCGGTCGGGTCGTCCATCAGGCCGGCGAGCTCCTCGGCCTTGGCCGTCAGGGCCGCGCGCTGCGCGGCGTCCAGCCGGCTCGCCGCCCGCGCCGCCATGGCGCACTCCAGGGTGGCGCGCACCTCGACGAGGTTGTCCAGGTAGACCAGCCGGTCGTCGCGCTGGAAGAGCGCGTCGAGGACCATCGGGTCCAGGAGGTTCCACTGCTCCTGGTCGAGCACGACGGTGCCCCAGCCCTGGCGGGTGGCGACGAGCCCCTTCTCGGCCAGGGTGGTGGTCGCCTCGCGGATCACCGTGCGGCTGACCTCGTACTGCTCGCACAGGACGCCGGCCGGCGGCAGTGCCGAGCCGGGCGCGTAGTCGCCGACGACGATCGCCGTGACCAGGCTCTTGACGACAGCCGCGGCGAGCGGGGGCCGGTGCCGTTGGGGGCGGGGGACGGCTGCGCCGGCCGCGGGTGTCGAGTTCACCAGAGAGAGCGTAGTCGAGTGTTGTACTATCGTCACTCGTATCATAAGTTATGAATGACATGCTGGCGCAGGGTCGCGAGCGTGCTGTCTCGACGACGATGTGGAGCACGATGCGAATCACCGGGTACCGGAGCCTGACCACGATCCATCGCTGGGGTCGCCCCGTGGGCGACGTCAACGGCGTGGTGGCCAGCGGCGTGACCGAGGTGCCGATCGTGCTGGTCGAGACCGACGGCGGCCTGACCGGCGTCGGCCTCGGCGCGCACGCCGACATCGAGCGGGTGTTCCCCGCCCTGGAGGGGCAGGACCCGCGGGCCGTCACCGCGCTGTACGACCGGATGCTCGCGTTCGTGTTCAAGTCCGGGCACCACGGCGGCACCTTCGGCACCATCGGCGCGCTCGACATGGCCCTGTGGGACCTCAAGGCCAAGATGGCGGGCGAGCCGCTGTGGCAGACGCTCGGCGCGAGCGACCGGTTCGTGCCGGGTTACGCCTCCGGCCTGGAGTACGCGCTCGACGACGACGAGCTGGTCGGCCTCTACGAGCGGTGGGCCGAACGCGGCTACACCGGCGCGAAGGTCAAGGGCGGCCTCGACATCAACCGCGACGTGAAGCGGCTGGCGGCCGTGCGCGACGTGCTGCGCGTCAACAGCGACCAGCCCGCCATCATGTACGACGTGAACGAGTCGTGGGGCCGGCACCAGGCGGTCCGGCTCGCCCGCCGGGTCGAGGAGCAGGTCGACCTCACCTGGATCGAGGAGCCCGTGCGGCGCTGGGACGTCGCAGGGCACCGCGCCGTCGTGTCCGGCGTGCAGGCCGCCGTGGCGACCGGGGAGAACCTCACCGGCCTGGAGCAGTACCGCCAGCTCCTGGACGCCGACGCCGTGGGCGTGGTGCAGGCCGGGAGCGTCTGGGGCATCACCCACTTCCTGCGGGTCTCCGTCCTGGCCCTGGGCCGCGACCTCCCCGTGAGCCCGGTGGCGTACGACGCGAACCCCGTGGCCCACGCGGCGGCGGCCGTGCCCAACCACCTCGTCACCGAGGTGCAGGACCTCGACGCCCCCGTCGGGCTGAACGTGGACCAGGAGTTCACCGACGGCGGGATACTTCTCGGCAGGTCGCCCGGTCTGGGCATCGAGGTGGACGAGGCGCTCATCGCCGCGCAGCGCGAGTCCGGGGCGTGGTCCGTCCCGGCCGGGCCCCACGTCCGCCCCGCCGACGCCGGCCTGCGGCTCGCCCCGCGCCGGCCGTGACCCACCGGCCCTCACCACCCACCAGCCCAGAGAGATGACCACCATGTCCCAGCGCCCCCGCGCCGTCCTGGCGTTCGGGCCCCCGTCCCTCGTGGGCCAGGTCTTCACGCCCGGCGCTCTCGACCGGATCGCCGCGGTGCTCGACGTCGACGTCGACGTCGTGATGACCGAGACCGGCACCGACGCGGCCCGCCGGGCGCTCGCCGGCGCCGAGGTGCTGCTCGCGGGCTGGGGCGCGCCCCGGATCGGGGTCGACGACGCCCCGCTGCTGCGCGCCGTGCTCTACGCCGGCGGCGTGGCCGCCACGTGCCTCGACGACCCCGCGGCCCATGCCGCGCGCGGGGTGGTCGCCGCGAACGCGCGGGCGGTCAATGCCCTGCCCGTCGCCGAGTACACGCTCGCCACCATCCTGCTGGCCAACAAGCGCACGCGGGCTGCCGAGCGCGAGTACCGCGCCACCCGGCGGCTGCCCGACCGGGAGCACGAGCCCGCGACCCTCGGCAACTACCGCCGGACCGTCGGCATCGTGGGCGCGTCCCAGGTGGGCCGCCGCGTCATCGAGCTGCTGCGGCCGTTCGACCTGGACGTCGCGGTTTACAGCCCCGAGCTGGACCCGGAGAGCGCGGCCGCGCTCGGCGCGCGGTACGGCACCCTGGAGGAGGTCGCCGCGCAGAGCGACGTGCTGTCGCTCCACCAGCCACTTCTCCCGGAGACGGCCGGCCAGATCGACGCGCGGATCCTGGCGCTGCTGCCGGACGGCGCGACCCTGGTCAACACCGCGCGCGGCGGCGTGGTCGACGAGGCGGCCCTGGTCGCGGAGCTGCGCACCGGCCGCATCGACGCCGTGCTCGACGTCACCGAGCCGGAGCCGCCGGCCCCGGACAGCGAGCTGTGGGACCTGCCGAACGTGGTGCTCACCCCGCACGTCGCCGGGTCGGCGGGCGGCGAGCTGCACCGCATCGGCGACCTGGTCGCGGCCGAGGCCGAGCGGTATGCCGCCGGACTCCCGTTCGCCCACCCCGACGACCTGGGAGCGCACCATGCCTGAGCAGACCGTGCCTGAGCAGACCATGCGTGAGCACACCCTGCGCACCGGCACCCGCCTGACCGAGCTCGGTCTCGGCGCCGCGCAGCTCGGCAACCTCTACCGCGAGACCACCGACCAGGAGGCACGCGACGCCGTCGACGCCGCCTGGGACGCCGGGATCCGCTACTTCGACACCGCGCCGCACTACGGGCTCGGCCTGTCCGAGCGGCGGCTGGGCGCGGCGCTCGCGGGCCGCCCGCGCGACGAGTACGTCGTCTCCACCAAGGTGGGGCGGGCCCTGGTGCCGACGCCGGAGCGCGCGCACCTGACCGACGACGGCGGGTTCGCCGTCCCGGCCGCCCACCGCCGCGAGTGGGACTTCTCGCGCGACGGCGTGCTGCGGTCCCTGGAGGGCAGCCTCGACCGGCTCGGGCTCGACCGCGTCGACGTCGTCTACCTGCACGACCCCGACGCGCACTGGGAGCAGGCGTCCACGAGCGGCGTCGGCGCCCTCGTCGAGCTGCGCGACCAGGGCGTCGTCTCCGCGATCGGCGCCGGCATGAACCAGTCGGCGATGCTCGCCCGGTTCGTCCGCGAGACCGACGTCGACGTCGTGATGTGCGCCGGGCGGTTCACGCTCGTGGACGCCGCCGCCGTCGCGGACCTGCTGCCCGCCGCCGTCGAGCGCGGGGTCTCCGTGGTCGCGGCCGCCGTCTACAACTCGGGGCTGCTGGCGAACCCGCGCCCGCGGCCCGGCGCGCGGTTCGACTACGCGGAGGCGCCCGGCGACCTGGTCGCCCGGGTGCATCGCATCGCGGATGTCGCGCAGGAGTACGGCGTCACGGTCCCCGACCTCGCGGCGCGGTTCGCGCTGCGGCATCCCGCCGTGGCGTCGGTGGTCATGGGCATGCGGACGGCCGCGCACGTCACGACGTCGGCGGAGCGGATCGCGCGCGAGGTGCCCGACGGCCTCTGGGCCGAGCTCGACCGCCTCGGCCTGGTACCCGCCGACGGCCTCGCGCCGCACGAACCATCCACAGGACGGAGCACGTCATGACCACCCACCACGCCACCGGGCCCGCGACGTCGCCGAAGGTGACCGCGCTCGCCCGCTGGATGCGCACCTGGGTGGGTGCGGAGGGCCAGATCAGGGGCTTCCACAACCACAGCGTGTGGGGCACCAACCCCGCCACGTTCATCGACTTCACCAGCGGGCACCAGGCGTTCTCGGCCCCCGCCACGGCGGCGTTCGCCGAGGCGCTGGCGCGGCACCCCGACGACCGCGGGCTGGACCTGTGGCGCCGGATGATGCTGTTCCAAGCCCGCACCGTCCAGGACGACGGCCAGTTCCAGCACATCGGCTTCCAGGTGGGGGAGTCGGCCACGGCCGGCCTCATCCACAACATGGCGGGCTGCATCGGCCTGCTGGAGGGGCTGCGGCACGCCGGGCACCTGCTCGACCCCGCCGAGGTCGCGGAAGTGCTCGCCGCCGTGCGCGCCAACCTGGAGGCGTGCCGCGTCTACGGCGGCGGCCGGCCGACGCCCGAGGGCACCGTCAACCAGGAGTACGCGCGGGTCTGGGCCAAGCTCCGGTACACGGAGCTGTCCGGCGACGACCGGTACGCGGACGAGCTGGAGGAGGATCTCGACACCCTCGTGCGGCTGAGCACGGCCCCGGGCGTGCCCGACGAGGCGAGCGCCGGGGCCTACCGGCAGCCGACCGAGCGGGCCGGCGGCGGCATCCTGGAGCCGGCCGAGTACTACGGCCTGATGATGGTGCCGCTCGTGCTCGGCGCGCGCCGGTTCGGCCGCCGCGACCTGCTCGACGAGGCGGTCCGCCTGGCCCTGCACGTCGCGCGCTCGGCCTGGGTGGACGAGCGGGGCTGCACCCGCTTCCACCGCTACTGGTACGTGAACGGCGAGACCGTGCTGCGCACCACCTCGCCCATGCTCGTCGCGGGCATGGGGCTCAGCCTCTACGGCATCGACGAGATCCTGGCCGAGGTGAGCCACCCCGAGCTCGGCCGGTTCGTCGACGCGTGCCTCGCCACCTACTCCCGGTACCAGACGCCGGCCGGGTACTTCGCGTCGGCCACGGGCTGGCACAACGAGGCCGACGTCGCCCCGAGCACGGCGTGGCACGCGCACGACCTGATGTTCCTCGTGCGGCACGTGAGCACGCACGACTCGTTCTGGGCCGAGGTGTTCGCGGACCCCGACCGGCAGTCGGTGCTGCTCTCCGACCGCGCCTACTGGGTCGAGGACGGCGTGCACTGGGCCGTCCTGAGCCCCGAGACGGCCGGCGACCTCAGCCTCTACGGCCGCAAGGACCGCGACACCTTCGGGCGCTCGTACTTCGCCTGGACCGACAAGGAGCCGCTGCCGCGGGAGCTGGAGTTCCCCGGGGTGCCGCACTTCTTCGTGGCCGACGACGGCATCTACCGGCTGGACGACTCGGACCGGGAGACCGACGTGTCGGTGCTCGGCGAGCTGCCGTACCGGGGGCACCTGCGCGACGCGTAGCGCACCCTTGCACCGAACTTTGCACATGTAGTATGTATTACAACTAGCCGAAGCCCGCGACCGGGCCCGGCTCGGACCCCCAAGGTAGGGAGACAAAGATGTCAACTACGTTCCAGCGCCGAGCGCGCGGAGCCGTGGTGCTCGGCATGGCCCCGGTCCTCGCGCTCGCGGCCTGCGGCTCGGACGGCGGCAGCGGCGGCGGCTCGGCCGGCGACGGCTCCGTGCGCATGCTCGTCAACATCACGGACAACCTGACCCAGGCCAAGTGGGAGGAGCTGGTCAAGCCCTTCGAGGACGAGACCGGCATCGACGTCAAGATCGAGGGGCCCAGCGGCCAGTCGGTCGCCGAGTCGTTCCCCGCACTCCTCGCGGCGGGCACGGCCCCCGACGTCATCGAGTCGATCGTGCCCGGGCCGGACACCGCCCCGGAGGTGCTCGACCTGACGGAGTACGACTGGGCCTCCGGCACGCCGATGGCCGACCTGTACTCGACGGACGGCACGATCAACGTCGTCGGCGTCGGCATGCAGGCGCAGTCGCTGATGTACTACAACGCCGACCTCTTCCAGGAGGCGGGCATCACCGAGCCGCCGACCACCTGGGACGAGCTGGACGACGCGCTGGCCGCCCTCGCCGCGAAGGACGTGGCCACCCCCATCGCCTTCGCCTCGGACTGGGCCACCGGCGTGCAGGTCCAGGAGATCTGGCACCCCCAGCAGAACGTCACCACGCCGGGCTGGCAGCAGAGCGTCGCGGACGGCTCGTCCACGCTCGGCGACCAGTTCCAGCCGGTGTTCGAGCACGTCGCCGACTGGATCGACGCGGGGTACACGACCGCCGACGACGTGGCGACGGACAGCGGCACGCAGGAGGCCAACTTCATCGCGGGCGACGTGGGCGTCTACCCGATGGGCTCCTGGTTCAGCACCACGCTCGCGGCGTCCCCGCCGGAGTTCGAGGTGGGCGTGTTCGCCCCGCCGGTCGACGACGCGGCCGACGCCCCCGGGCCCATGGGCGCCACCCTGGCCTTCCCGTACATGGTCTGGAAGGGCACGGCGAACCCGGACGGCGCCACGGCGCTGGTCGAGTACCTGACCACCGACGAGGCCGCCATCGCCGCCCAGGCGGACATGGACAGCTTCAGCCGCGAGGGCCTGGAGCCCAGCAGCAACGAGTACGCGGGGATGGTGCAGGAGCTGTCCGACGCCGCGCCGTCGTACGTGGTGCCCGGCAACCAGACCGTCGGCGACTACGCGCTGCCGGTCGCGGGGTTCAACCCGAAGTTCACCGAGCTCGTCCAGGGCCTGTGGCAGGGTCGCTCGCCGGCCGACGTCGCCGGCGACCTGACCGCCTGGTACGAGGCGGAGAAGCTCGGCTGACATGGCGCGCACCACGACCACCCGGCGAGGGCTCCTCAGCGGTCTCGCGAACGGGCTGATGACCCTCCCGGCCGCCGCCGTCTACACCGGGCTGACGGTGGTGCCGGTCGGGTACGCCGTCTACTACTCGTTCACGCAGTACAACGGGATCCCGAGCCAGGCGCCCACGTGGGTGGGCTGGGAGAACTACGCGCGGATCATCGCCGACCCCATCGGCGACCTGCGCCCGGCGGCCTGGGTGACGCTCGTGATCGCCGTGGTCGGCGCCTTCCTCGTGAACGGCGCTGCCCTCGGCCTCGCGCTGCTGCTGCGCCGCACGACGCCGTTCAACACCTTCGCGCGCGCCGTGATGTTCTACCCGCACGTGCTGTCCGCGCTGATCGTCGGGTTCCTGTGGCAGGCGATCCTCGGGCCGCAGGGCGCGGTGAACAACCTGCTGGAGAACGCCGGGCAGTCCACGCTGCCGTTCCTGTCCGACCCGGACTGGGCGCTGGTCACCCTCATCGGGGTGATCGTGTGGGCGCAGTTCGGCGTGCAGCTCGTCCTGTACCTGGCGGGCCTGCAGGCGGTCTCGCCGGAGCTCCAGGAGGCCGCGCGGCTCGACGGCGCCAACGGCCCGCAGGTGTTCCGGCACGTGACCTGGCCGGCACTCGCGCCGACCGTGACGGTCACGATCGTCACGTCGATCCTGTCGCTGCTCAAGGTCTACGACGTGGTGCTGGGCCTGACCAACGGCGGGCCCGGCGACGCCACGCAGACGTGGGCGTACGAGATCCTCGCGGTCTCCTTCGCCAACAACAAGGTGGGCCTCGCGTGCGCGCAGGCCGTCCTGCTCGTCGTCGTCGCCGGAATCCTGTCGTTCACGATCATCGCGCTCCGCAGGCGCGCCGAAGAAGGAGCGGAGGCCGTCGGATGACGCGCACCAGCCCGATCCGCCGGGCGGTCCAGGTCACCGTCGTGGCCGTGCTCTCGGCGGCCATGCTCGTGCCGATGTACATCATGGTCGTCAACGCGTTCAAGCCGCAGCAGGAGATCCTGCTGTCGCCGCTCGGGTTCGACCTGGCGACCCTGACCACCAACCACATCGCGGCCGCGTGGCAGAACACGAGCTTCCCGGTGGTCGAGGGCTACGCCGTCACGCTCTTCCTGGTGGTGGCGTGCAACGTGGTGGCCATCGGGGCGTCCGTCCCGGCCGCGTACACGATCGCCCGCACGCCCACGCCGCTGTTCCGGTTCCTGCTGTTCTTCTTCGTCGCGGGCATGTTCGTGCCGGCGCAGATCATCCTGGTCCCGGCGATCTTCGTGCTCAAGGCGCTCGGCCTCATGGGCACGCTGCCGGGCCTGGTGCTGTTCATGTCGTCCACGATGATCCCGTTCACGCTGTTCATCTTCAGCGGGTACATCCGGATGCTGCCGAGGTCGCTGGACGAGGCCGCGGCGATCGACGGCGCGGGCCGCCAGCGCATCCTGTGGACCATCGTGTTCCCGCTCATGCGGCCGATCGTCGCCACGGCGTTCATCCTCAACGCGCTCAGCGCCTGGAACGACTTCGTCAGCCCGCAGCTCATCCTCGGCCCCGGCTCGCAGTTCCGGACGATCACCACCGGCGTGTACGCCGCGGTGTCCACCTACACGACCAACTACGAGATCGTCTTCCCCACCCTGCTGCTCGCCGTGGTGCCGATCCTGCTGATCTTCGTGGTCATGCAGCGGCACATCATGGGCGGCCTCTCGGCGGGGGCCGTCAAGGGCTGAGCCCTCTTCCTTCCGCCGTCGTCGCCCGCCGTCGTCGGCCTGCCTGGCTCCGCCCTGCCCACCCGCAACCCAACCCCTCACCGAGGAGACCCCCGATGACCGTCGACTTCACCGACTCCAAGCAGGTCGCCCAGGCGATCCAGTACACCAACGTCAACCCCGACCTGACCCGGGCGGGCCTCGTCGCGCACGTCGAGACCTGCGTCGAGTACGGGTTCGACGCCGCGATGATCGCGCCCTACTGGGTCTCGCTCGCCAAGGACGTGCTGGCCGGCACGGGCGTGCGCGTGGCCTCGACCCTCAACTTCCCGATGGCCAACGACACCCTGTCGATGCGGCTTGCCGCGCTGCGGGCCCTGGTGGCCGAGGGCGTGGACGAGTTCGACTTCCCGCCGCACCCCGGGCTGCTGCTCGGCGGCGACGAGGACCTGTACGCCCGGGACATCAGCGAGATCGTCGCCGTCGCGCACGCCGAGGGCGTCAAGGTGAAGGCGATGCTGGAGTTCGGGTTCCTGGAGACGGACGAGCTCAAGGTGAAGGCCACCCGGATCGCCTACGAGGCCGGCGTCGACTGGGTCAAGCAGTCCTCGGGCTGGGGCAAGGGCGGCCTGGCGGCCACGGAGCACGACGTGCGCCTGCTCGCCGCGAACATCGAGGCGCCGTGCCGGGTCAAGGTGTCCGGCAAGGTCAACTCGCTGGAGAAGATGCGGTCCCTGTTCGAGGCGGGCGCGGAGCTGGTCGGCACGAGCTCGGGCCCGGCGATCGTCGACGGGCTCGTGGGGGACCCCGATGCCTACTGAGGCTTCCATCGCGGTGATCGGCAGCTACGCCAAGGCCCTGGTCATGACGGCGGACCGGATCCCGGCCCCCGGCGAGACGCTCATCGGCCGGGACTTCCGCGGGACGTTCGGCGGCAAGGGCTCCGACATGGCGGTCCAGGCGGCCCGGCTCGGGGCCGGGGTGTCGTACCTCGGCGTGGTCGGCGACGACGTCTACGGCGCGGAGTTCCGCGCCCTCCTGGAGCAGGAGGGCGTGGACCCGGTCGGGCTGCGAGTAGCGGCCGGAGAATCGACGGGCGTCGGGTTCATCGTCAAGGACACGGCGGGCGCCAACGTCATCGTCGTCGACCCCGGGGCGAACAACAGCTTCTCCCCGGCCGACGTCGACGCGGCGGCCGGGGCCCTCACCGCAGCCGACGTCGCGCTCGCCCAGCTCGAGATCCCGCTGGCCACCGCCCTGCACGCGCTCACCGTGGCGCGCACGGCCGGAGTCACGACCATCCTCAACCCCGCGCCCGCCGTCGACCTGCGCGGAACCGACCTGACCTGCCTGGACGTGCTCACCCCGAACGAGCACGAGGCCAAGGCGGCGCTCGGTCTCGGGCCCGACGACGCGACGCCGCCCGCCGAGCTGGGCCGGCGCCTGCTGGCCCTCGGCCCGCGTGCCGTGGTGATCACGCTCGGCGAGGCCGGCGCGCTGGTCGTCACCGCCGACGGGGCGACCGAGGTGCCGCCGGTGCGCGTCGCCGTCGTCGACTCGAACGGCGCGGGCGACAGCTTCAACGCGGCCCTGGCCGTGGCCCTCGGGGAGGGCCGGGACCTGCCCGCCGCCGTGCGGTTCGCGGGCGCCGTGGCCGCGCTGTGCTGCGAGCACTGGGAGACGGTGCCGTCCTACCAGGACCGGGCCACTGTCGAGGCGTTCCTCGCCAGTGCCGAGACGACCACCACGACAACCACGGAGGCATCACGATGAGAGCCGGACGCATCATGCACCCCGAGCTGGCCCGGAGCCTGGCCACGCTGGGGCACACCGACGTGGTGCTGGTCACCGACGCGGGCTTTCCCATTCCTGAGGGCGCGAACCGGGTGGACCTCGCGCTGACCCGCGGGCAGCTCGACGTGCAGTCGGTGCTGCGCGCGCTCCTGGACTCGACGTTCTTCGAGGAGGCGCACTTCGCCACCGAGCTGAAGACCCACCACCCGCGCCTGTACGGCGAGGTGCAGGACATCTTCACCGGCTCCGGGGCGACGTTCCACGGCACCACGCACGAGGCGCTCATCGCGGAGTGGGCGCCGCGCGCCAAGGTCGTGGTGCGATCCGGCTCGTTCGAGCCCTGGGCCAACTTCGCGCTGGTGGCCTCGACGGCGCCGTTCGAGTGGTTCGACGACGACGAGGTGACGATCCTGCCCGCGTACGTGGAGCGGCGCCGGCTGATCAGCGAGTCCGTGCGCCCGGACCTCGCCTGAGGGCTGGGCCAGGACGGATCAGGCCAGGAAGGATGACGCCATGACGCACAAGGCCGTGCCCGAGAAGATCGACGCCCACCACCACCTCTGGGTCCGCTCGCGGACGCCGCAGCCCTGGATCGACCCCGGCACGATGGGCGCCATCGACGCCGACTTCACGCCGGACGACCTGGACCGGGCGCTCGCGGGCCAGGGCGTGACGGGGACCGTCGTGGTGCAGTCCGTCCAGGTCGAGGCCGAGACGACGGACCTCCTGGACCTCGCGGCGCGCACCCCGGTGGTCCGGGGCGTCGTCGGCTGGGTGGACCTCGCCGACCCCGGCGTCGCGGACGCCGTCGCGCGGTTGCGGTCGGGCTGGGGCGGAGCGCACCTGGTCGGCGTCCGGTCGATGGTCCAGGCGGAGCACGACCCCGGGTACCTCGACCGTGCCGACCTGCGGCTGGGCCTGCGGGCGGTCGCAGGCGCCGGCCTCGTGGTCGACCTGGTCACCCGGCACGACCAGCTCCCCGCCGTCGCCCGCCTGGTGCGCGAGGTGCCCGAGGTGCCGTTCGTGCTGGACCACCTGGGCAAGCCCCCGCTCGCCGGCGACGACCCCAGCACCACGGGCGACCTCGCGGACTGGGCGGCGGCGATCGACGCCATCGCGGCCGCGCCGAACGTGACGGCCAAGCTGTCCGGCCTGGTCACCGAGGCGTCGTGGTCGCACTGGTCGACGGAGGGCCTGCGGCCCGCCGTCGAGCACGCGGTCGCCGCCTTCGGGCCGGAGCGCCTCATGTTCGGCTCCGACTGGCCGGTCAGCCTCCTGGCCGCCCGCTACGACCAGTGGGTCGACACCCTGACGGACCTCCTGGCCGGGCTCTCGCCCGCCGAGCAGGACGCCGTCTGGCAAGGCACGGCGCGGCGGGCATACGGCCTGCCCGCCTCCGCCACAGATGAACCCAAGGAAGAAGAGGAGCAAGGATGAAGCTCGCCCGGATCGGAACCCCCGGCCAGGAGCGCCCCGTCGTGCACGACGGCGAGGTCTGGCGCGACCTGAGCCCGCTGACGGCCGACATCGACGGGGCGTTCCTCGCGGCCGACGGCGTCGCGCGCACCCGCGCGGCGCTCGCTGCGGGGACGCTGGAGCCGGTGGACGTCGAGGGCGTGCGGTTCGGCGCCCCGGTGGCCCGGCCGTCCGCCGTCGTCTGCGTGGGCATGAACTACGCCGCGCACGCCGCGGAGTCGGGCTCCGCCCCGCCGGAGCGGCCGGTGATCTTCCTCAAGACGCCGAACACCGTTGCCGGGCCGGACGACGTCGTCACGATTCCCCGGGGCAGCCGCAAGACAGACTGGGAGGTGGAGCTCGCGGTCGTGATCGGCCGCCGCGCCAGCTACCTCGACTCGCCCGAGGAGGCCCGCGACGTGATCGCCGGCTACACCGTGGCCAACGACCTGTCCGAGCGGGCGTGGCAGATCGAGGAGTCAGGCGGCCAGTGGTCCAAGGGCAAGAACGCCCCGGGCTTCACGCCGCTGGGCCCGTGGCTGGTCACGCCCGACGAGGCCGACGCGACGGACGGCGCGGCCGGCGCCTTCGGGGCCGGGCTGCGCCTGCGCTCCTGGGTCAACGGCGAGCCGCGCCAGGACTCGACCACGTCGGACCTGATCTTCGGCGTAGACGTGCTGGTGCACACCCTCAGCCAGTACCTCGCGCTCGAACCCGGCGACGTGCTCCTGACGGGCACGCCCGAGGGCGTCGCGCTGTCGGGCCGGTTCCCGTACCTCGCCCCGGGCGACGTCGTGGAGGTCGAGATCGAGGGCCTGGGCCGCCAGCGCCAGGAGTACGTGGCGTGGGCTCGTTCCACGGGGAACGCCGGTGCTGCGGAGACCACGGAGGTGCGCGCATGACCGCCTTCGAGGGCCTCGTCGCCGTCGTCACGGGCGGGTCGTCCGGCATCGGCGCCGCGATCGTGCGTCGTCTGCGCGCGGGCGGCGCCCGGGTGGCGGTCTTCGACGTCGACCCCGACGCCGCCGACGCCGACCTCGCGCTGGGGGTCGACGTGACCGACGCCGCCTCGGTGGACGCCGCCGTCGCGGCCGTCGAGCAGGAGTTCGGGCGGCTCGACGTGCTGGTGAACAACGCGGGCATCGGCGCGCAGGGCACCGTGGCCGACAACCCGGACGAGGAGTGGCTGCGGGTGCTCGACCTGAACGTCGTCGGCATCGCGCGCACCACCCGGGCCGCGCTGCCGCTGCTGCGGCGCTCGCCCGCCGCCGCGATCGTCAACACCTGCTCGATCGCCGCGACCGCGGGCCTGCCCCAGCGCGCGCTGTACAGCGCCAGCAAGGGCGCCGTGCTGGCGCTGACGCAGGCCATGGCCGCGGACCACGTGCGCGAGGGCATCCGGGTCAACGCCGTCAACCCCGGGACGGTCGACACCCCCTGGGTGGGCCGGCTCCTGGCGAGCGCGGCCGACCCGGCGGGCGAGCGCGCGGCCCTGGAGGCCCGGCAGCCGCACGGCCGGCTGGTCTCCGCGGACGAGGTCGCCGAGGCGGTCGCCTACCTGGCGAGCCCGCAGGCGGCATCGACCACGGGAACGACGATCGCGGTGGACGGGGGCATGCACTCGCTCCGGGTGCGTCCGGCGTGATGGAGGCTGCCTGTGGACGGCCCGGCCGCCGTGTCGGTGGGCCGGGTTAGCGTGGGCGCGTGAACACCATTACCTCGGACGTCGTCGTGGTCGGGCTGGGCGGGTTCGGCAGTGCCGCGCTGTGGCGCCTCGCGGAGCGCGGCGTCTCCGTCGCGGGCATCGACCGCTTCGACGTCGGGCACAACCTGGGCTCCTCCCACGGCGTGACCCGGCTGTTCCGGGTCGCCTGCATGGAGCACCCCGGGCTCGCCGCGGTGGCCCGGCGCTCGCTGGACCTGTGGACCGAGCTGGGGGAGCGGTACGGCGAGTCGTACGTCGAGCAGACAGGCTGCCTCAACGTGGGCGCCCCGGGCTCGCGGGTCGTCCAGGGCACGACGGCGGCGGCCGCCGCGGCCGGCGTCGAGCTGGACCGCCTGTCGCACGACGAACTGGTGCGCCGGTACCCGCAGTACGCCGCGTACGACGACGAGACCGTCGCCGTGTTCGACCCCGAGGGCGGCCTGTGCTTCCCCGAGCGCAACGTCCGGGCGCAGGTCCGGGCGGCCGTCGAGGCGGGCGCCCAGGTGTACCCCGGCACGCGCGTGACGGCGGTCGAGCTCGTGGACGGCGGCGTGCGCGTGACCACGCCGACGGCCGTGTTCGAGGCCGGTCAGGCAATCGTGGCCGCCGGGGCCTGGAACGCGAAGCTCCTGCCCGGGCTGCCCCTGCGGCCGCGGCGCACGCCGCTGTTCTGGTTCGCCCCGAAGGCGGGCGCGGACCAGGCGTTCGACCTGTCGGCCTTCCCGTCGTTCATCTACGAGCTCGCCGACGGGCGCGGGCTGTGGGGCCACGGCAGCGGCGACGGCTTCCACATCAAGATCGGGCTGAGCGACCACGGCCACGACGACACCGACCCCGACGAGCTCGACCGGTACATCCACCCACGCACCGACGTCGACCGCCTGGCCGAGACCGTGGCGGCGGCGTTCCCGCAGGTGGACCCCGTCCCGGTCAAGGCGATCCCGTGCATGATCACGAACTCGCCGGACGAGCAGTTCCTCGTGGGGCGGCCGGGCGGCGACCCGCGGCTGGTCATGGCGGGCGGCGACAGCGGGCACGGGTTCAAGCACGTCGCGGGCGTGGGCGAGCTGCTGGCGCAGATCGCCGTCGGCGAGCAGACCTACGGCGACGTGGGCTTCATGAACCCGGACCGCTTCGCGTGACCTCCCGCGTGAAGAATGGCACCGAGCACCCCCTGACATGCGGAAAGATGCGCGCATGAGGTTCGAGTATTTTGCAGCCCCGGACGACGAGACGGCTGCCCTGACGATCGAAGGCGGCGAGATCGACGGAGCCGTGGCATCCCACGTCGTCGATCCTGCTTCCGTGCTGGGCCAGCTCGAGCGGCTGCTCGGCGGCCCCACCGGTGACGACGGCCTGCGCAGCGCCCAGCTCGTCGCCGAGAGCCCCGACGGCGCCCGGCTGCTGATCCGGCTGTCCAACCACCTGGTCACGTTGTTCGGCATGGTGCGACCCACCACGCTGGACGACGTCGTCAAGCACTGGTCGCTCTCCCGGCGCTTCCGCCGCGCGGAGCCCGAGGACCTGCACGCCTTTGCCGCCGGCCTGCACGAGCTGTGCGAGGGCAACGGCAAGCGCGTCTACTGCCGCGCGACGGCCGACGAGAGCGAGCTGGCCGCCGCCCTGGCCCCGGCCGCGGCGGTCCCGGCGGGCGTCGAGGGCGCGGACCCGGCCGAGCCAAAGCCCCTGCCCCGGCGGCGCTGATACGGGGTTTTACCTACTGACAGGTTAGTAAGTGGATCGGTAGGGTGAGGGGCCGCCGCGACGATGCGGCGCCCTACCCTGCCGGAGGCTGCCATGTCACGTGTTCGGAAGGTGGTCGGCGCACTGAGCGCCGTCCTGCTCGCCGGCCTGCTGGGGGTGGTCGCGTCCCCCGGGGCGGTCGCCGCCTCCACCGGCACGATCGTCGGTTCTGCCAGCGGCCGGTGCCTCGACGTGACCGACGGGTCCACGGCGAACGGCAACCGGCCCCAGATCTGGGACTGCACGGCGAACAACGCCAACCAGACCTGGACCTTCGCCGACGACGGCTCCGTGCGCGGGCGCGGCAAGTGCCTCGACGTCGCGGACGGCTCGACGGCGAACGGCGCCGTCGTCCACCTCTGGGACTGCTACTCCTCGCTCGCGAGCCAGCGGTGGACCCTGACCGCGGCGGGCGACCTGGTCAACCAGGCCGCGAACAAGTGCCTGGACGTCGCGGGCGGTGCGACGGCGAACGGGACCAAGGCGCAGCTCTGGACCTGCACCGGTGCCGCCAACCAGAAGTGGACGCACAACGGGAGCTCCGTGCCTGGGCCGAACCCCGACCCGGTGCTGCCGGACCCGGCCAACCCGGACCTCGGCCCGAACGTGGCCGTCTTCGACACGTCCATGTCCGACTCCGCGGTCCAGGCCAAGCTGAACAGCGTCTTCGACGCGCAGGAGACCAACCAGTTCGGCACCCAGCGCCAGGCGCTCCTGTTCTACCCGGGCTCCTACGACGTCGACGCCAACGTCGGCTTCTTCACGCAGGTCGCGGGCCTCGGCCTGGTGCCCGACGACGTGAACATCAACGGCCACGTGCACGTCGAGGCCGACTGGTGGCCGGACGGCTCGCAGAACGCCACGCAGAACTTCTGGCGCTCCGCCGAGGGGCTGTCCGTGACGCCCGCCGACGGCAACGACCGGTGGTCCGTGTCCCAGGCGGCGCCCTACCGGCGCATGCACCTGCGCGGCGGCCTCGCCCTGTCCGACGGCGGCTGGTCGTCCGGCGGCTTCATCGCGGACTCGAAGATCGACGGCCAGATCAACTCCGGCACGCAGCAGCAGTTCCTCACGCGGAACTCCGCCATGGGGAGCTGGACCGGGTCCAACTGGAACCAGGTGTTCGTGGGCAGCACGGGGACGCCGTCGAACAGCTTCCCCAACCCGCCCTACACGACCATCGCCACCACCCCGAAGGTCGCCGAGAAGCCGTACCTCTACGTCGACGACAACGGCTCCTACCGGGTCTTCGTCCCGGCCGTCCGCTCCGGCTCGACCGGCACCACCTGGGCGAACGGTGACCCCGCCGGCCGGTCCCTGCCGATCGGCGACTTCCACGTGGTGCGGCCCGGCGACTCCGCCGCCAGCATGAACACGGCGCTCGCCGCCGGCAAGCACCTGCTGGTCACGCCGGGCACCTACCAGATCAACCAGACGCTGCAGGTCAACCGCGCCGACACGGTGGTGCTGGGGCTCGGCCTCGCCACGTTCGTGCCGCAGGGCGGCATCGACGCCATGCGCGTGGCCGACGTCGACGGCGTGCGCCTGGCCGGGATCATGTTCGACGCAGGGACGGGCGGCTCGAACGTGCTGCTGCAGGTGGGCCCGGCGGGCTCGTCGGCCGACCACGCGGCCAACCCGACGGTGCTGTCCGACGTGTTCATCCGGGTGGGCGGCTCGGTCGCCGGCAAGGCCGTGGTGAGCATGGAGGTCAACAGCGACGACGTGATCGGCGACCACGCCTGGATCTGGCGCGCCGACCACGGCAACAACGGCACGGTGGGCTGGAACATCAACACCGGCCGCAACGGCCTGATCGTCAACGGCGACGACGTGACGATGTACGGCCTGTTCGTCGAGCACTACCAGCAGTACCAGACCATCTGGAACGGCGAGCGCGGGCGCACGTACTTCTACCAGAACGAGATGCCGTACGACCCGCCGAACCAGGCCGCGTACATGAACGGCTCCACGGAGGGCTGGGCGGCGTACAAGGTGGGCGACGCCGTGACCGACCACCAGGCCTGGGGGCTCGGCAGCTACGCGTTCTTCAACGTCAACCCGGCGGTCGCGAACGCGCGGGCCTTCGAGGTGCCGGTGCGGTCGGGGGTGCGGTTCCACAACATGGTCACCGTGTCGCTGGGCGGGGTGGGCACGATCCGGCGGGTCATCAACAACACGGGGGAGACGGTGAACTCGGGGCGGCAGGTGACGTACCTGACAACGGGTCCGTGACGTCGGCGGACTGATCCTGATCCCCTTTGAGGCCCGGGTTTCTTC
This sequence comes from Promicromonospora sp. NPDC060204, assembly GCF_042728455.1. Lineage (NCBI taxonomy): Bacteria > Bacillati > Actinomycetota > Actinomycetes > Micrococcales > Promicromonosporaceae > Promicromonospora > Promicromonospora sp. NPDC060204. The sequence goes on along the minus strand of NZ_JBHWZO010000092.1, from coordinate 15 downwards.
GCTTTGAGCCAGCTC
>NZ_JBHWZO010000091.1:0-21859 GCF_042728455.1 Promicromonospora sp. NPDC060204 | reverse complement strand
TTGAGGCCCAGGTTTATTCGCTCTCGAGCGCTCCAAAGCGAAGAAACCTGGGCCTCAAAGGTGAGCTGCGTCAGGCCGATGGGCGGCAGCGTCCGTCGACGGCCGCCCGGTCGGCGGCCCCGCCCGGCTAGGCTCACCGGGGCTACGAGAGAGGCGACCCGGATGAGTTTCAGCGAGACCGCGCGCGCGGCGTTCCGGCGCGGGGACGACGACGCCGTCGCGCGCCTGGCGGACGACGAGGCCGCGCGGGCCCGCGCCGCCGACGACCTGCCCGCGCTCGTCGAGGCGCTCTACATGCGGTCCCGGCTCGCGATCCGCGGCGGCGACCTGACGGAGGCGGCGCGGATCGCCTCGGAGGCGCTCGCGGTCGCCGTCCGCACGGGCGACCGCAGCCTGGAGGAGCGCCCGCGGCACGTGCTGGCCGGCGTCACCCGCATGGCGGGCGACCTGCCGCGCGCCCGCGTGCTCTACCAGGAGAGCATCGAGCTCAACGAGGCCCTGGGCAACGACGACACCGTGACCTCCGAGCTGCACAACCTGGCGTTCACGGAGCTCAGCCTCGGCGAGACGGCCGCGGCCCGCGCGCGGTTCGCGACCAGCCGGTCCCGGATCGTAGGCGGCGGGTACCGCGACTTCGTCCCGTACGCGTACGTCGGGGCCGCCGCGACCGCCGTGGCCGACGACGACCTGGTCCGCGCGGCCCGCCTGCTCGGCCTGGCCCGGCGCGCGTTCGCCGACCTGGGCCAGGTCCCGGACCCGGACGACGCCGAGGAGCTCGCCGCCGTCGGGACGGCCGTCCGCGCCGCGCTCGGCACGGACCGGGCCGACGCCGAGCAGCGCGCCGGGGCCGGCCTGGACCCGTGGACCACCCTGGCGCTCGCGGTCGAGCACGGCACAGAACCGGGCACGAAACCGGCCACGAAACCGGCCACAGAACCGGGCACCACCCAGCTCTGAGCCGCCCGCCCGCCGCCTAGTCGAACAGCCGCCGGAACACGTTCGTGTCGGCGAGGTCGACCAGCTCGTCGCCCTTGCCGGACATGATCGTGCGGATCGCGTACAGCGTGAAGCCCTTGACCTGCTGGGCGCTGATCGCGGGCGGGATCGACAGCTCCTGCTGCGCGGTGACGACGTCGACGAGCGCCGGGCCGTCGTGCTCGAAGGCGGCGCGGAGGGCGCCCTCCAGGTCGTCGGGCTGCTCGACCCGCTGGCCGTGGATGCCCATGGCGTTCGCGACGTCCGCGAAGTTCGGGTTGTCGAGGTGGGTGCCGAAGTTCACGAACCCGGCGGCCTTCATCTCCACCTCGACGAAGTTCAGCGACGAGTTGTTGAACACCACGATCTTCACGGGCAGCTTGTTCTGCCGGATCGTCAGCAGCTCGCCCAGCAGCATCGCGAGCCCGCCGTCGCCCGCCAGCGCGACCACCTGGCGCCCCGGGAACGCGGACTGCGCGCCGATCGCGTGCGGCACGGCGTTGGCCATGGTCCCGTGGTTGAACGACCCGATGAGCCGGCGCCGGCCGTTCATCGTCAGGTACCGGGCGGCCCAGACCACGGGGGAGCCGACGTCGGGGATGAACACCGCGTCGTCGGTCGCCAGCTCGCTGACCAGCCGCGCGACGTACTGCGGGTGGATCGGCTCGCGGTTGCGGTCGTTGTCGGCCAGCTCGTCGAGGCTCTTGCGCGCCCGCGTGTAGTGCTTCAGCGAGGAGTCGAGGTGCCGGCGGTTGCTCTTGTCGTCGAGCCGCGGGAGCAGGGCTTCGATCGTGTCGCCGACGTCGCCCACCAGGCCCAGGTCGATCGGCGTGCGGCGGCCGAGCTGCTCGCCCCGCAGGTCGACCTGCACGATCTGCGCCTTGGACGGGTAGAACTGCTGGTACGGAAAGTCGGTGCCGAGCATGAGCAGGGCGTCGCAGCTCTCCATGGCCCGGTAGCCGGAGGCGAAGCCGAGCAGCCCCGTCATGCCGACGTCGTACGGGTTGTCGTACTCCAGGAACTCCTTGCCGCGCAGCGCGTGCACCACCGGCGCCTTGAGCTTCTCGGCGATCCGGACCACCTGCTCGTGGGCGCCCTCCGTGCCGGCGCCGCCCAGGATGGTCACCCTCTTCGCCTCGTTCAGGATCTGCGCCGCGATCCCCAGCTCGTGCTCGCCCGGGCGCACCACGGGCTGGGTCGCCCGGATCGGCGCCGACTTCTTGCGGCCCGCGCTCTCGGCGAGGAACACCTCGCCCGGCACGACGACGACGGCGACGCCGCGCCGCTCCACGGCGGTGCGCATCGCGATCTCGAGCACCCGCGGGAGCTGCTCGGGCATGCTCACCAGCTCGGTGTAGACGCTGCACTCGCGGAACAGCTCCTGCGGATGCGTCTCCTGGAAGTAGGTGCTGCCGATCTCGGCCCCGGGGATGTGCGCCGCGATCGCCAGCACGGGTACCCGGCTCCGGTTGGCGTCGTAGAGCCCGTTGATCAGGTGCAGGTTGCCGGGCCCGCAGCTCCCCGCGCACACCGCTAGCTCGCCGGTCAGGGCGGCCTCTGCGGCCGCCGCGAACGCCGCCGCCTCCTCGTGCCGCACGTGCTGCCAGGTCACCGTGTCGTTGCGCCGGATGGCGTCCGTGAACCCGTTCAGCGAGTCGCCCGGCAGGCCGTAGACCCGCTCGACCCCTGCGTCCTCGATGATCTCGACGATGGTCTCGGCAACGTTGGTCATGGCGCGAACGTATGCCGGGTCGAATCGGGTCGCAACGCCGGGCGGCAGGTCACCCGCACTTGCCTGGAACGTGCGACGGTCGCGCTCTAGTCTCGGCGTATGACCTCCTCCCGGGTGTCCGACGACGTGCTGGCGTGGCTGCTCGACAGCGACCCGGCGCTGCGCTGGCAGGTGGAGCGGGACCTGGCACGCGCCCCCGACGCCGTCTGGCGCGCCACCCGGGCCCGCGTGGCCACCGAGGGCCTCGGGGCCGGCCTGCTGGCCCGGCAGGACGACGCCGGGACGTGGGCCGGCGGGGCGTTCTTCCCCGCGGGCTTCGACTTCTCCGGACCGGAGGCCCAGCCCGGCGCCGGGCAGCCGTGGACGGCGACCACGTGGTCGCTCAACACGCTGCGCGAGTGGGGCCTGGACGCCGCGGTGCTGCACGACCGGGACACCGTGGCGCTGATCTCGGCCAACGCCCGCTGGGAGTACGACGACCTGCCCTACTGGGGCGGCGAGGTGGACGCCTGCATCAACGGGTTCACACTGGCCAACGGCGTGTGGCTCGGGGCCGACGTCCAGGGCATCGCCGACTGGTTCGTGGCGCACCAGATGGACGAGGGCGGCTGGAACTGCGAGTGGGTCGAGGGATCGGCCCGCGCCTCGGTCAGGTCCACGCTCAACTCCCTCAAGGGCCTGCTCGCCTACGAGGAGGCCACGGGTGGCACGGACGCCGTCCGCCAGGCGCAGGAGCGGGCCGAGGAGTACCTGCTGGAGCGGCACCTGATCCGGCGCCTGACCACGGGCGAGCCCGTCGCCGACTGGGTGTTCCGGCTCGCCTACCCGTTCCGGTCGTTCTACGACGTGCTCAGCGCCACCGACTACTTCCGCGCGGCCGCCGAGCTCCGCGGCACGCCGCCCGACGCGCGGGTCGCGGAGGCCGTCGAGCTGGTCCGCGCGCAGCGGCAGCCGGACGGCACCTGGCTGCAGGCGCGGCGCCACCCGGGCCGCGTGTGGTTCGAGGTCGACGTCGACGCGGGCCAGCCGTCGAAGTGGCTCACGTTCCACGCCGCGCGGGTGCTGGCCTGGTGGGACGACGCAGCCCACGGGAGCTGCTGAGGCGTCCCGGCCGGGCGCCTGATTCGATCACTATCGATCAGAATGTTGACCCTGCCGTGTGCCGCCGCCTACGTTCGGGCTGAGCAGAGCACGGGCGGGTCGTTCAAAACGATCATGAACGATCATCGCTGATCGTCGCCCCGTGTGCCCGGTCCAGTCAACGACGACGGAGAGTGCCCATGTCACGTCCCCACCGCCGCACGGCCAGATCCACCGCGGTCGCCGCGGTCCTCGTCCTCGCCGCGGGCAGCCTCCTGGCCCCCAGCGCGAGCGCGAGCGCACCGCGCGACGCGACCACGACGCCGTCGTCGGCCACGACGACCGCCCAGCCGGACCTGCCGGTGCTCCGCCTCGACGACCCGTCGATCGACTGGCGCGAGCTCCTGGTTGACGGCGACGACGTGGAGCGGCGCGCCGACGGCGACGCATTCAACACGTTCGGCGGGTTCGGCTCGGTGTCCTGCAACAACACCTCCAACCTGCTGCTCGACTACAAGGAGGAGCAGCCGGAGGCGTACTGGCGGATCATGCGGATGCTCTTCGACCCGGTCACGGGCGCGGGGCTCAAGCACATCAAGGTCGAGCTCGGCGCGGACAGCAACAGCTCGTCGGGGGCGGAGCCTGCTACGAAGCGCAGCGCCGACGAGCCCGCGAACGTGCTGCGCGGCGCGGGCTTCCACTTCATCGCGGACGCGCTGACGATCAACCCGGACATCGAGACCGAGGCGCTGCGCTGGGGCGAGCCGTCCTGGACCGGCAACGACCCGGTGAAGCGGTACCAGTGGTACAAGGAGACGATCGACGCCGCGTACGACACGTACGGGGTGGAGATCGACTGGATGAGCCCGTCGCAGAACGAGGTGCGCGGCGCGACCTATCAGGCCTCGGAGCTGGCGTGGACGGTCCGCTTCGCGCAGTGGCTGGAGCGGGACGCCGCGGCGCCGGACGCCCGGTACGACTACTCGCACATCAAGATCGTGGCGCTGGACTCCTACCGCGAGGGCGACGCCGTCGCGGCGCGGATCCTGGCCGACCCGGCGGCGCTGGAGCAGATCGACGCCCTGGCGTACCACTACGACATCGTGGGCGGGCCGAACGTCACGCGGCTGAACAAGGAGTTCGGCAAGGAGATCCTGTACTCCGAGGGCGTGGCCCCGATGATCGACCCGCAGTACCGGGTCGCGGCGGACCCGGCGCGCGGCGGCGTGGGCGGCACGGTCTCGGCCGCCGACATCGCGGACCGGTTCATCAACGCCTACCGCTGGAGCGGCGCCGGGAACGACCCCGCGCACATGACGACGTTCCTGTTCCAGCCCGCAGTCAGCGCCATGTACGAGGGCACGCAGTACTCGCCCAAGCACCTGGTGCGCGCCTCCGACCCGTGGTCCGGCTACTGGGAGGGCGACGTCGGCCTGGTCGCCGTGTGGCACTTCCACCAGTTCGTCGGCGACGGCTGGGAGTACGTCGAGGGCGCCACGGGCGGCGACGGCACCAAGGGCGACGGCGGCACGAACGTCGACACCTCCACCCGCACGGTCCTGACCGCCCGCACGCCCGCGGACGCCGACGGCGAGGCGCAGTGGTCGCAGGTGCACGCCAACAACACCCGCACCGACCGGTACTTCGAGGTCAAGGTCGCGGACCTGGGCCCCGCCGACCGGCCGCTGTACGCGTGGGAGACGCGCGGACCGGACGCCGGTGAGACCTACGACGCGAACTACTTCCAGAACACCGGCGTCTACGAGCCGGTCCGGACGGAGACGGTCGGCGGCGTCGAGCACGACGTCTACCGCGTGAAGGTGCCCGCGTACTCGATCGTCACGCTGTCGACGCTCGCGCACGGCGTGGGCGGGACGACGGAGTCGTACGCGCCGGGCGACTTCGCGCCCGACACCGAGGACACGATCCTGCCGCTGCCGTACCGCGACGACTTCGAGTACGCCGGGTACCCGGTGACGAAGGTCGGCGGCAAGAAGATGACCTACCTGGAGCGGCGCGGCGGCACCCCGCGGTACACGGCGGACCAGGACGGCGCCTTCGAGGTGGTCGACGCCGACGGGCGGCGCGGCCACGTGCTCCAGCAGCAGATCAACGCGGGCAACCGCGGGTTCACCTGGAACGTCTGGGGCAACGGGCGCCAGGACGTGCTCCAGACGGCGGCGCCGTCGACCGTGCTCGGCGACCACCGCTGGGCCGGCTACACCGCGGCGGTGGACTTCCGGCTCGACGCCGTGGACCGCGACGCGGCGCTGGAGAACTTCGCCGGGCTCGGCGTGCGCCAGGTCTACGCCCGCGGCGGCGACCAGGCCACCTACGCGGTCCGCGTGCACGAGGACGGCCGCTGGCAGCTCCGCAAGCTCGACCAGGTCGTGGCCTCGGGCACGGTCGCCGGGTTCGACGGTGCCCGGTGGCACCGGCTCGCGGTCGAGGCGCGCGGGAACGTCGTGACGGCGACCCTCGACGGCGACCGGCTCGCGCGGTGGACCGACGCCGCGGCCAACCCGGTGCTGACGGGCCGCATCGCCCTGACCAGCGGGTTCTACAACACGCAGTACGACAACCTCGCGGTCACCGCCGTGCCGGGGCACGCCTGGGCGTCGGAGAAGATCGACGACTCGGACGCGCGGCTGACCTACCCGGACGGCTTCACGTTCACCCAGGCGGGCTACGCCCACTTCAACCGGACGCAGCACGTCCTGAAGGTGGGGCAGTCGGTGGACGTGGCGTTCCGCGGCACCGGCCTGAACCTGTTCGGCGCCACGGCCGCCGCGACCCTGGAGGTGGCGGTGGACGGCGGCGCGCCCACGACCGTGCAGGTCGGGCCCGTGGGCACCCGCGAGACGTCGTACTGGCTGCGTGACCTGGCGAACCGGCAGCACACCGTGGAGGTCCGGGTGGTCAGCGGCACGTTCACGCTCGACGGCGTCGACGTGCTGACCCCGGGACGTTCGTGACCGCCTGGGCTGTCGCTCAGGGGACATGCCTCAGCGGGTACGCGATCCCGGTCCCGGCGTCCACCAGGGCGGCCCGGTTCAGCGTGCCGGTGAGCGGCACGATCTCGTAGACCGCCTCCAGCACCAGCGGCGTCTGGTCGAGCCGGGCGCGGGTGGCCACGGTGACGTGCGGCGTCCAGACGCCGGGCACGTAGTGCTTGTGCAGCTCCTCGTCGGTCGCGCCGAGCGCCTCGACCACCCGCTCCTGGCGGGCCGCGAGCGCGCTCGTCACCGCCGGGACCAGGCTCATCCGGCCCCGGCGGAACGCGGCGACGGCGTCGAACCGCACGGTGGTGGGGCCGGCGTCGGGCAGGGCCTCCATGGCGGCGCGCACCTTGTCCAGGTCCCAGGAGCGCAGCACCGCCAGGGAGAGGTGCGGCACGTGCCGGCGGTGGGTGTGGCTCGCGAGCGTGGGCACGCCCTGGTCCTCGAGTCGCTGCCACAGCCGTCGCAGGACCCGCTCGGTGGGCCTGTCGAAGAGCAGGCAGACGGCCAGCGCCACGAGGACAGCCTAGGACGGCGCCTACCGCACCTGCTTGACCCGGGTGACGCTGATCGCGCCCAGGACGCCGAGGAAGGCGCCGGTGAGGAAGAGACCCGGATAGCCGAACGCGGCGATCAGGCCGGGCGCAGCGACCGGGATCAACGACTGGGGGAGCGACTGCGCGAGGTTGGCCACGCCCAGGTCCTTGCCCGCGGTGTCCGAGCTGGGCAGCACGTCCGCGATGAGGGCCAGCTCGACGGCGAAGAACGCGCCCAGACCCGCGCCGAGCACCAGCTCGCCGAGGAACACCACCTCGATCGACGGCGCCAGCGCGATCACCGTGAGCCCGACGATGGCGATCGCCGCGGAGATGATCACGAACGGCTTGCGGCGCCGGAGCCGGTCGGAGAGCCAGCCGAGCAGGGGCGCGACCAGGACGATGCCGACCGCGTTGGCGAGGATCGCCTGGAAGACCAGCGTGGGTGCCTCGGCGTCGGACACCCCGAACTGCGCGATGAGGAAGTAGGTGAGGTAGCTGGTCGCGGTGAACTGCGTGGTGGTCAGGAAGAACCGGGTGAGCCACGCCCAGCCGAAGTCCGGGTTCTTGCGCGGGTCGAAGACGAACGAGCCGAGCAGGGCCCGCAGGCCGAAGGGCTCCCGGGTGCGCTCCGTGCGCACCCGGTCCTTGACGGGCGCCACCATGACGACCATCAGCACCACGCCGATCAGGCTGGGCACCAGGTACTGCATCAGCCCGGCCGGGAAGAGCTGCACGAGGAACGTCGCGGCGACGCCGCCCACGTTCTGCGCCAGGCTGATGAACGACGCCACCCGTCCGCGCCGCTCGGGACCGACCTGGTCCGGGAGCATGGCCACGAGCGCGGCGAGCGCGAAGTTCAGGCCGACCTGCGCGATGCTCCAGCCCACGAGCACCAGCGGCACGTTCGGGGCGAAGGCGATGATGACGATCCCGGCGTAGCCGACGGCGGCACCCGAGAAGATCCACGGCTTGCGCATGCCGAGGCGGCTGGTCGTCCGGTCCGAGAACCGTCCCGCCAGGGGGTTGGCGATCAGCGAGAAGACCGCGCCGACGCCGAGGATCAGGCCGAGGTCGGCGGCGGAGTTGTCCAGGTCCAGCTCGCGCAGCCGCAGCGCGATGGTGATGACGAGCGGCGGGACGAGGGCGATCGAGAATCCGAGGATCGCCAGCGGGATCGCGACCTGGGGATAGCGCGAGCGCAGTGTCCCGGCGGACGCCGGGGTCGGGGGAGCGGCGACGGCCGTCGGGCCGGCGTCGGTGGGCACGGGATGGGGGTTCTCGTCCACGTCGACTTCTCTCTGCGAGCATTCCGGGCTGCGGTGCCCGGGCAGGAGTCAACGTAACACCAAAAAGTTCCGCGTGGAACTTTTTGGTGACTCGCCTCTCGTCGCCCGCCCCTACCCCTCTGCCGGCCCCGCTGCCGGCCTCAGCAGCTCCTCCAGGAGTCTCATCCCCTCGAGCATGTCCACGTCCGGGTCGAGCAGCCACTGTGTCGAGAGCCCGTCCATGGCGGCGATCACCAGGGAGGCCGCCACCTGCGGCGAGATGTCGGACCGCACGGTGCCGGCGGCCTGCGCGACGCGCAGGATCGCCAGCGCCTCGTCGCGCAGCGACCGGTAGCGCTCGACGAAGAACGTGCGGGAGTGCTCGTTGTCGGACTCCAGCGCACGGGCCACCATGCTGTGCCGCAGCGCCATGAGGCCCGGCGTCCGCCGGGCGTAGGCCTCCAGGTGCGCGGTGAAGTCGGTCGGCGCGGCGCCGCTCTCGCGGGCGTCGGCCAGGGCCTGGCGGTCCTTCTCGCGGAGCACCTCGAGGAAGAGCTCCTCGCGGGTGTCGAAGTACCGGCGCAGGGCGGCGTGGCTCACGCCGATCGCCTCGCCGATGGCGCGCAGGCTGGTGCCCTCGGACCCCAGCTCGGCGAACACCCCGATGGTGCGGTCGAGGATCTGCTGCCGGCGCAGGATCCCCTTCGGATACCTGCCGCGCGGTCGTGACCGGCCCTCCGGCCCCGTGCTCTCCAGCCCCGTGCTGCCCGGCCCCGTGCCCTCCGGGGCCTCGGCGCGCTCGCTCTGCGACACGTCCCACCTCCTGTTGCTCGCCGGACCTCAACCTATCAGCGCGAAAAGTTCCACGTGGAGCTTTTCTGTTACGGTGCCCTCATGAACGACAACGCCGTCCAGGTCGAGCACCGGGTCAACAACACGGTCCGCGACCTCCTCGTCCCCGCCCTCTTCCCGCGCAGGGCGCCCGTCCGCGTCACGGCCTGGGAGGTGCCCGACGAGCCCGTACCCTTCGCGGAGGCCGTGGCGCACGAGTTCACGCCGTTCGAGGTGGGCCAGGCTTGGAGCAAGCCCTGGGGGACCACGTGGTTCCACGTCACGGGCTCCGTCCCGGACGGCTGGGGGCGGGCGGGCACGACCGTGCAGCTCTTCGTCGACCTCGGCTTCTCGCGCCTGATGCCCGCCTTCCAGGCGGAGGGCCTGCTGTACCGGCCGGACGGCTCGATCATCAAGGGCGTCGAGCCGTTCAACCACGTCGTGGACGTCGACGGCGACGCGGTGGACGTCTTCGTGGAGGCGGCGTCCAACCCGAACATGCTGGAGCACTTCTTCGCCTCGGCCCCGCCCACCCCGGCGGCGGGGATGGCGGCGGCGCTCCCGGGGACCTTCCTGCCCGCCGGCACCTCGCGCATCGCGCGCCTGGGCCACAAGGCGACGGCCGGTACCGAGCCCGTCTACACGCTGCGCGACGTCACGCTCGTCGAGCGCGACCTCGACGTGGACGCGCTGCTGAGCGACATCACCGCGCTCGTCGGCCTCGTGCGCGAGCTCGACGCGGGCCTCCCGCGCCGGGCCGAGATCCTGGCCGCGCTGGACCGGGCGTGCGACGCGATCGACCCGGACGACGTCACGACGACCGTCGCGGCCGCCCGGAGCGAGCTCGCGGGCGTGCTCGCCGCCCCCGCCCACGCGACCGCCCACTCGATCGTCGCCGTCGGCCACGCGCACCTCGACTCCGCCTGGCTGTGGCCCACGCGGGAGACCGTGCGCAAGGCCGCCCGCACGTTCTCCAACGTGCTCGACCTGATGGACGCCGACCCCGACTTCGTCTTCGCCTGCTCCAGCGCGCAGCAGCTCGCGTGGGTCAAGGAGTACTACCCCCAGCTCTTCGAGCGCATCCGGGCCCGGGTCGCCGAGGGCCGGTTCGTCCCCGTGGGCGGCATGTGGGTCGAGAGCGACACGAACCTGCCCGGCGGCGAGGCGCTGGTGCGCCAGTTCCTGCACGGGCAGGGGTTCTTCCTCCGCGAGTTCGGGACGCTCTCGCGGGAGGCCTGGCTGCCCGACTCCTTCGGGTTCACCGCGGCCTTCCCCCAGATCGCGCGCTCGGCCGGCACCGACAGCTTCCTCACCCAGAAGATGTCCTGGAACGACACCAACCGGATGCCGCACCACACCTTCCTCTGGGAGGGCCTGGACGGCACCCGGCTCTTCACGCACTTCCCGCCGAACGACACCTACGGCTCGGACCTCGGCGCCGCCGACCTCGCCAAGGCGCAGCGGCAGCACGCCGAGAAGGCGACGTCGAACACGTCGGTCACCCTGTTCGGCTGGTCCGACGGCGGCGGCGGGCCCACCCGCGAGATGATCGCCGCCGCGCGCCGCACCCGGGACCTGGAGGGCTCCCCGCGGGTGACGCTCGGCGCGCCGGCCGACTTCTTCGCGGCGGCCAAGGAGAACCTGCCGCACCCCGCCGTCTGGACGGGCGAGATGTACCTGGAGACCCACCGCGGCACCTACACCTCCCAGGCCCGGACCAAGCTCGGCAACCGGCGCAGCGAGCACCTGCTGCGCGAGGCCGAGCTGTGGAGCGCGACGGCCGCCGTCCGCGGCCTGCTCGACTACCCCTACGAGCGGCTCGACACGATCTGGCACACGGTGCTGCTCCAGCAGTTCCACGACATCCTCCCCGGCTCGGCGATCGCATGGGTCCACGAGGAGGCCGAGGAGGCCTACCGGCGGATCGGCGAGGAGCTGGAGGGCATCATCGCGACCGCCCAGCGGGCGCTCGCCGGCGACGGGGGAGCCACCGTCGTCTTCAATGCGGCGCCGTTCGCCCACGGGGACGTGCCGGCGCTGGGCGCCGCGGTCCTCGCCCCGCGGGATCCGGGCGCGGGCCCGACGCCGGACGGCCCGACGTCGGACGTGACCCCGGCCGCCGTCCCCGGCGGCTACCGCCTCGACAACGGCCGCCTCTCCGCGCGCTTCGACGCCGCGGGCCTCCTGGTCTCCCTGGTCGACCTGGCGTCGGGCCGCGACGTCGTCCCCGAGGGCGAGCAGGCCGGGTTGCTGCAGGTCTTCCGGGACCGCCCCAACATGTTCGAGGCGTGGGACATCGACCGCTCCTATGCCAACGCCGTCACCGAGCTCCGCACGCCGGACGCCGTCGAGGTCGCCGGCGACGCCCTGACGGTGACGCACACCCACGGCGGCTCCACGATCGTCCAGCGCTTCCGGCTCGCCGCCGGCGCCGCGGAGCTGCAGGTCGAGACGGAGGTCGACTGGCACGAGCAGGAGAAGCTGCTCAAGCTCGCCTTCCCCGTGGACGTGCGCGCCGACGACTTCGCCTCCGAGATCCAGTTCGGGCACGTCATGCGGCCGACCTTCGCGAACACGTCCTGGGACGTCGCGCGGTTCGAGACCGTCGCCCACCGGTGGGTGCACGTCGGCGAGCCGGGGTTCGGGGTGGTCGTGGCCAACGCGTCCACGTACGGGCACGACGTGACCCGCTCCACGCGCGCCGACGGCGGCACGACGACCCTGGTCCGGCAGTCGCTGCTGCGCGCGCCGAAGTTCCCGGACCCCGAGGCCGACCAGGGGTCCCACGTCTTCCGGACCACGATCGGCCCGGCCGCGACGGTGCTCGACGCCGCGGCCGCCGGCTACCGGCTCAACCTCCCGGCCCGCCGTGTGCAGGGTGACCCGGACGCCGCCGTCGACCCGATCGTGACGGTCTCGGCCCCGTCCGTCCTGGTCGAGTCGGTGAAGCTCGCCGAGGACCGGTCGGGCGACCTCGTCGTCCGGCTGTACGAGGCGCAGGGCGCGCGGACCGCGGTCACCCTCGGGCTCGGCACGCCCTTCTCGACGGCGTGGCGCACCGACCTCCTGGAGCGCGACCTCGGCGAGCAGACCTGGGCGGGCGGGGAACCGATCGGCCTGGAGCTGCGCCCGTTCCAGATCGCGACCGTCCGCGTGCGGACGACGTCCTGACCGGTCAGGCCACGGGGGCCAGCGGGGCCGGAGCCGGCGAGGCGGGAGCCGGCGGGACGGGAGCCGGCCGGTCGGCCGGCCCCGCACCCAGGGCCTCCGTGGCCGCGTCGCGGAAGGCGTCGCCGAACGCGTCCGGGCCCGTGCGGTAGGCCGCGACCACCTGGACGGTCTCGGCCCCGACGACGGGGACCGTGGTCACGCCGGGCCAGAGGGCGAGCCGGCGGTCCCCCTCCGGGAGGATCGCCACGGCCTCGCCGGCGGCGACCAGCTCCAGCTTGTCCTCGAAGGTCTCGACCGTCGAGGGGGCGAGCGGGACGGGCGCGCCGCCGCCGTCCTCCAGCCGCCAGAACGAGGTCCAGGCCTCGTCCGTGGCGCCGCACGAGACACGGGCCTCGCCGTCGAGCTCGCCGGGCGTGACGCTCGTGCGTCCGGCGAGCGGGTGGGCGGTCGAGACGGCGAGCACCCGGCGCTCCCGGTAGAGGGGGACCACGCGGAGGCTCTCGGCGGGCAGCGGGAGGCGGGCGATCAGCCCGTCGACCGCGCGGTCACGCAGGGCCTGCGCTGCGCTCGCCTCCTCCAGGTGCCGGGTGCGGACCAGGGCGCCGGGCAGGCGGGCGCGCAGCGCCCGGGCCACGTCCCCGACGTCGGTGCCGCCCGTGTGCCCGAGGGTGAACGTCCGGGACGTGCCCGCCTCCCGGGCCACGGCCGCCGCCCGCCGGGCCTGACCCAGCAGGGCGCGCGCGTGCGGAAGGAAGGCGGTCCCGGCCGCGGTGAGCACGCTGCCGTGCGGCGTGCGGTCGAGCAGACGGGCCCCGAGCTGGTGCTCCAGCCGCTGGATCTGGCGGCTCAGCGAGGGCTGCGCGAGGTGGAGCGCGTCGGCCGCGCGGCCGAAGCCGGCGTGCTCGGCGACGGCGACGAAGTACCGGATCAGCCGCAGGTCCAGATCCAGGTCCAGGTTCTCGTCGACCGTCATGATGTCAGTCTATGACATGCAGTTCGGCTATGGCCGGGTGCGCAACAGGTCTTGGACCGCGTGCCGGTCGTGGCCGTTGACTGGAGCCATGAGCGAGTACGCAGACAAGAAGATCGTCATCACCGGCGGTAGCACCGGGTTCGGCCTGGAGACGGCGCGGCTGCTGACCGCACGCGGCGCGCGGGTGCTGATCACCGGCCGGGACCAGGGCGCCCTCGACGCCGCGCGGGCCGAGCTCGGCGACCGCGCGGTCGCGGTGCGCAGCGACGCCTCGTCCCTCGCGGACATCGACGCGCTGACCGACCGGGTGCGCGCCGAGTTCGGCACCATCGACGGGCTCTTCGCCAACGCGGGCATCAACGGCTTCGCGCCCTTCGAGGCCACGCAGGAGGGCATGTTCGACGAGCTGTTCGCGATCAACACCAAGGGCCCGTACTTCACCGCGCAGAAGCTCGCGCCGCTGATCGCCCCGGGTGGCGGCGTCGTGCTGACCACTTCCGTCGCCAACGCGCTCGGGCTGCCGATGCTCAGCACCTACGGGGCCACGAAGGCCGCCGTGCGGTCGTTCGCGCGGAGCCTGGCCCGCGAGCTGCTGCCCCGCGGCATCCGCGTCAACGCCGTGAGCCCCGGGCCGATCGACTCGGGCATCCTGGCCAAGTCGATGCCGCCGGAGGCGGTCGAGCAGACCAAGGCCCAGATGGCGGGGGAGAACCCCATGGGGCGCCTCGGCACGGTGGACGAGATCGCCCGGGCGGTGGCGTTCCTGCTGTTCGAGGCCACCTACACCACGGGGGCCGAGCTGGTGGTGGACGGCGGCGGATCCCAGCTCTAGGACGTCCCCGCCTCCTTCATCCGGTAGAACCGGAAGAGGCCGAAGTCCTCGATCGGCAGCACCTCGAACTCGCTGAACCCGGCGGCCGCGCCGTACTCCCGCAGCAGGGAGGGCCGCAGCACCGTCCCCGTGGCGGCGCTCGGCCGGCTGGAGCGGCCGTCGGGTAGGCAGATGAAGATGCTGTACCCGTACATCAGGCGCTCGACGTCGTCGCCGTCCGGCGCGAACGTCTCGGCCACGGCCTCGTCCATCACGATGAGCGGGGCACCCGGCGCGAGGGACTGCCGGACGGCGGCGAGCACCTCGACCGGCCGCGGCATGTCGTGGACGCACTCGAAGGCGAAGGCCGCGTCGTACCCGCCCTCCGGCAGGTGGGCTGCGTCGCCGTGGGAGAAGCGGACCCGGTCGCCGACGCCGGCGGCGCGCGCGTTCTCGGTGGCCATCGCCACCGACGGCGCGTCGATGTCGATGCCGTGGACCGCCGCGCCGGGGTAGGCCCGGCCGAGCGCGATGCTCGACCAGCCGCCGCCGGAGCCGACGTCGAGCACCTGGGCGCCGGGCCGCCCGAGCCGTTCGTGCAGGTCGGCGACGCCGGCGAGCGCGTCGGCCAGCCGATGCTCGAACCACGGCCGGTTCATGTCGGACTGCCCCTCGCGCGCGTCGTCGCCGAGGTCGTCCCAGCTCACGCCGCCGCCGGTGCGGTAGGCGTCCAGCAGCTGGGGGAGCGCGCCGCCGACCGCGCCGAACATCCGGGCGACGGGAGCGAGCAGGTCGAGGTGGTGCGGGTTGGTCAGGATCTCCGCGGTGCCCGGCGGGATGCTGAAGACCCGCGCGTCGGGGGCGCCGTCCGAGTCGAGGCGCAGCAGGCCGGTGACGGTCTGCTGCTCCAGCCACTCGCGGGCGTAACGGGCGTCCGTGCCGGTGCGCTCGGCGAGCTGGGGCGCGGTCGCGGGGCCGTCGTCGGCCAGGGAGCGGTACCAGCCGAGGCGATCGCCGAGGAAGGCCGACAGCAGGTCCACCGTGCCGAGGACGGCGCCGAAGAGACGCTCGGACACGGCGGCGGCCTCGGCGGAGGCGGGGTCCGTCGGTGCCGGGTCGGTCGGCGCTGTGTTGGTGCTGGGATCCATCTCTCCACCGTCCGCCTGTCGCGTGCGGCGCACCACCGCGGGGGTGGGGGATTTTCGCCTGGCGGGGTCCCGGCACCCGCCGGTCAAGCCCGGGCGTCCAGCCCTACAAGTCCGCCGCACCGCGATAGTGCGCGTGCGCCCGCGCGCGTAGTTCCGGCGTCGCCGTCGCGCGGAGCGCGTCGAAGTACTCGCGCAGCGGCTGGCCGGTCTCGATCCAGCGCAGCTCCGCCTTGGACACGTAGTCGCCGCAGCCGGTGCAGAACGAGCGGTCGCCGTAGAGGAACGGGTTGGCCAGGTAGCTGCGGACGATCTCCTCGGGCATGCCCGTGCCCGCCCCGCAGACCTGGTGGCGGTAGGCCTGGGGAACGCCGTCGAGCGAGCCCTCGTACCGGGCGTCGGGCGTCAGGGTCACGTGCTCCTTCTGCTGGCCGTCCCGGCGGCGCCGCTGGTGCCACCACGAGTGGAGGCGGAGCGTGGCCCGCGAGACGGCCCGGTGACAGAACGGGCAGGTGAGGCGTGCGGCGTCGGACATGCGGGCCATGATGCCAGCGCTTCCGGGTGGCTCCGGACCCTTGACGTCCCAGGTTTCGCCCTCGTAATATCCGAACCGCAAGACTGCAAGAACTTGACAGACAACGAGCACAAAGCAGTGCACGTACTGCAACTCTGCACTCTCGCCCCCGGCACGCAGCCCCTCTCGGGCTGCCTCGGTGGCGCCGACCCGACCCACCCAGGACGTCGACGCGCACCGGCCCGGTCGCGCCGACGTCGGGCGCCGTTGCCCAGGGTGGCCGAGCCCGCCACCGGCGGGAGAACGAGGACGTTCATGAGAATCCCCTGGAAGCACACGGTCGTGACGGGCGCCGCGCTGGCGCTCGTCGCACCGCTCGGCCTGGCCGTCGTCGCGCACGCCGCGGACGCCACCAACCTCGCCCTCGGCAAGCCGATCACGGCGTCGTCCGTGACGCAGACCTACGTCGCGGGCAACGCCAACGACGGGAACACCGCCTCCTACTGGGAGGGCGCGGGCGGGCAGTACCCGGCGCACCTCACGGTCGACCTCGGGCAGGACTCCGACGTCGAGCGCGTCGTCGTCAAGCTCCCGCCGCCCGCCGCGTGGTCCCCGCGCACCCAGACGTTCAGCGTGCTCGGCCGGTCCGACGGCGAGTCGTCGTACCGGACGCTCAAGGCCTCCGCGGCGTACGCCTTCGACCCGGCGAGCGGCAACACGGTCGAGATCCCGCTCGACGCCGAGGCCGACGAGGTGCGCCTCGCGTTCAGCGCCAACACCGGCGCGGGCAACGGCCAGGTCTCCGAGCTCCAGGTCTGGGGCACGCCTACCGGCGGCGGCGACCCGACCGACCCGCCGGACCCGACCGATCCCACCGACCCGACCGGCACCAACTACGCGCTGAACCGTCCGGCGGCGGCGTCGTCGACCGAGTGGACGTACGTCGCGGCGAACGCCGTGGACGGGCAGACCGGCACGTACTGGGAGGGTGCCGGCGGGCAGTACCCGTCGACGCTCGACGTCTCGCTGGCCGCGCCCACGCAGGTCAGCAGCGTGCGCGTCCGCGTCAACCCGGACGCCGCCTGGGGCGCGCGCACGCAGACCTTCTCGGTCTGGGGGCGCTCGGGAACGGGCGCGTGGCAGGAGATCAAGGCGTCCGCCGGGTACGCGTTCGCGCCCGGGAGCGGCAACCTCGTGGACATCCCGGTCACCGGCACCGTCACGGACGTGCGCCTGCGCTTCACGGCCAACACGGGGGCGGGCAACGGACAGGTCGCCGAGGTCGAGGTCTACGGCGCCCCGGCACCCAACCCGAACCTCACGGTCACGGCGGTGACGGCGTCCCCGGCGTCGCCCACCGCGACCACGCCCCTGACGCTCACGGCGACCGTGAAGAACACGGGCGACCGGGCCTCGGCGGCCACGACGCTGGACGGGAAGCTCGGCGGCAGCACGGCCGGCTCGGCGAACGTCGCCGCGCTCCAGCCCGGCGCGACCGCCCAGGTGCAGGTCGCGGCCGGCACCAAGCCTGCCGGTGAGTACACGGTCGGCGCTGTCGTCGACCCCGGCAACACGGTGGCCGAGCAGGACGAGACCGACAACGCCTTCACGGCCACGGCGAAGCTCGTCGTCGGCGAGGCGCCCGGGCCCGACCTGGAGGTCGTCTCGGTTACCTCCAACCCGGCCAACCCCGCCGTCGGCGCGGCGGTGACCTTCTCCGTCCAGGTGCGCAACCGGGGCAACCAGGCGGTCGCGGCCGGCTCGGTGACCCGCGTGGTGGCGGGTTCGACCACCCTGAACGGCACGACGCCGGCCGTCCCGGCGGGCGGCACCGTCACCGTCACCCCGTCCGCGACGTGGACGGCGACCAACGGGGGCGTCACGGTGACCGCCACGGCCGACGCCACCGACGTCGTCGACGAGACGAACGAGGACAACAACACCGGCACGCTCGCGGTGACCGTGGGCCGCGGCGCCGCCGTGCCGTACACCACCTACGAGGCCGAGGCCGGCCAGTACACGGGCGCGCTGCTGCAGACCGACCCGCTGCGCACGTTCGGGCACGCCAACTTCGCGACCGAGTCGTCGGGCCGCGAGTCGGTGCGGCTGAACAGCACCGGCCAGTACGTGCAGTTCACGTCCACCAACCAGACCAACTCGATCGTCGTCCGCAACTCGATCCCCGACGCCGCAGGCGGCGGGGGACAGGAGAAGACGATCAGCCTCTACGCGGACGGCCAGTTCGTGCAGAAGCTGACGCTCTCCTCGAAGCACTCCTGGCTGTACGGGACGACCGACCAGCCCGAGGGCCTCGTCAACACCCCGGGCGGCGACGCGCGCCGCCTCTTCGACGAGTCGCACGCGCTGCTCAGCCGGTCCTTCCCGGCGGGCACGGTGTTCAAGCTCCAGCGCGACGCCGGGGACGACGCCGCGTTCTACATCATCGACCTGGTCGAGCTCGAGCAGGTGGCGCCGGCCACCTCGAAGCCCGCGCAGTGCACGTCGATCACCGAGTACGGCGCGGTCCCGAATGACGGGCTCGAGGACACGGCCGCCATCCAGGCCGCCGTCACCGCGAACCAGGAGGGCGAGATCGACTGCGTGTGGATCCCGGCGGGCCAGTGGCGCCAGGAGAAGAAGATCCTCACCGACGACCCGCTCAACCGCGGCACGCACAACCAGGTGGGCATCAGCGACGTCACGATCCGCGGCGCGGGCATGTGGCACTCGCAGCTCTACAGCCTCATCAAGCCGCACCTCGCGCCGGGCGTCATCAACCACCCGCACGAGGGCAACTTCGGGTTCGACATCGACGACAACGTCCAGATCTCCGACATCGCGATCTTCGGCTCCGGCGACATCCGCGGCAACAACGGCCAGGAGGAGGGCGGCGTCGGCCTCAACGGGCGCTTCGGGCAGAACACCAAGATCACCAACGTGTGGATCGAGCACGCCAACGTCGGCGTGTGGGTGGGTCGCGACTACACCAACATCCCCGAGCTGTGGGGGCCGGGCGACGGCGTCGAGTTCTCCGGCATGCGCATCCGCAACACCTACGCGGACGGCATCAACTTCAGCAACGGCACGCGCAACTCGCTCGTGTTCAACTCGTCGTTCCGCAACACCGGCGACGACGCGCTGGCCGTCTGGGCCAACCCGTACGTCAAGGACCGCAACGTCGACATCGGCCACGACAACGCGTTCCGCAACAACACCGTCCAGCTTCCGTGGCGCGCGAACGGAATCGCCATCTACGGCGGCTACGACAACTCCATCGAGAACAACCTGGTCTACGACACGATGAACTACCCCGGCATCATGCTGGCGACGGACCACGACCCCCTGCCGTTCTCGGGGACCACGCTCATCGCCAACAACGGCCTGTACCGCACGGGTGGGGCGTTCTGGAACGAGGACCAGGAGTTCGGGGCGATCACGATCTTCCCGCAGACCCACGACATCACCGGGGTCACCATCCGCGACACGGACATCGTCGACTCCACGTACGACGGCATCCAGTTCAAGAACGGCGGCGGCAACATGCCCGACGTCCGGATCACGAACGTGCGGATCGACCGGTCGAACAACGGGTCCGGGATCCTCGCGATGGGCGGCGCCCGCGGCAACGCGATCCTGTCGAACGTGACCGTCACCAACTCCGGTGAGGGGGACGTCGAGAAGGAGCCGGGTTCGCAGTTCGTGTTCACCGGGCAGTAGGTCACTGCTCCGAGCAAGCAAGCGAGCGAGCAAGGACGACGACGGCGGGGTGTCGGCACGTGGTGCCGGCGCCCCGCCCTGGCCTGTCGGCCGGGGGTGTCAGTGGCTCCGCGTACCTTCGGAACCACGATGCAGCGACGGGAGGAACCATGGTGCTGCGACTCGAGGAACTGAGCGTCGACAATCTCGGCGACGTCCTGCGCCTGCCGCCGCAGGCCGGTGACGACGAGCCGGTCGCTCCCACGGTCTGGTCGGTCGCCGAGGCGTACGTCCATCCGACCGCCTGGCCCCGGGCGGTGACCGACGACGGAGTGGTCGTCGGCTTCGTCATGGCCAACTGGAGCCCCGAGGAGCCGGAGCCGGCCTTCCGTGCGGGCATCTGGCGGCTGAACGTCGCGACGGCGGCCCGCGGGCGCGGCGTCGGGCGGTTCGCCGTCGAGCAGGTCGCCGCGGAGGCGCGACGCCGCGGCGTGGAGCGGATCACGGTGCTGTGGGACGCGACCCACGCCAGGAGCCCCGAGCAGTTCTACCTGCGGTGCGGGTTCCGGCCCACGGGTGAGCTGCTGGGCGAGGTGGTCGGGGAGCTCGACGTGGGGACGTGAGGCGGGCTGTGAGCCGACCGGGGTTTTCACCCGGTCGCTCGGTCTTGGCGGGGCTTTTTCCGACATTTGTCCGGGCTTGACCCATACGATGTTGAGCCAGAGAGGGCGCCGGTCGCTCCGACGGGGCGGGTGCCGGTGACAGACGTGCGACGCGGCGACGGGGGTACACGGGTGGACGAGCGGGAGTCGGAAGAGACTCAGGACCTGCGGTTCACCGCGCCGGATCCTCCGATCGGGGACACGCGGCCGATGGCGCCGCCGTCGTCCGCCGCCACCGGGCCCACCCCGCCGTCCGTGGTGCCGCGACCGTACGAGTCGTACCCGCAGGGGTCCTACCCGCAGTCGCCCCACCAACAGGCGCAGTACCCGCAGGCGCCCTATCCGCAGGCCCCGTACGTGCAGTCGCCGTATCCGCAGGCGCCGTACTCGCAGGTGCCGGGCGCGCCCGGCACCGGTCCGGGTGCGCCGACCAACCCGCAGGCGACGGCGAGCCTCGTGCTGGGCATCTCGTCGCTGTTCCTCAGCCTGCTGTTCGTGCCCTCGATCCTCGGCGTGGTGCTCGGGATCGTGGGGGTCGCGCGCTCGCGCCGCACCGACCCGCCGGTCGGGCGGGGCGCGGCGATCACCGGCATCGTGCTCTCGCTGGCCGGAGCGGTGCTCGGCGTGTTCGCCGCGGCGGCCGTGACGGACTTCGTGTCCGACACGGCGCGGACGATCGTCGAGGAGAGCGCCACCACGCCGCCGGACGAGGAGGACGGCGCCACGACCCCCGACCTGGAGGAGTTCGTCCGGCTCGACGCTGCGCAGTGGGCGGCCGTCGCGGACAACCCCGACGAGGCCGAGGGGCGGGCCGTCGTGCTGTACGCCGTGGTCGTGCAGTTCGACAACAGCACGGGTCCGGACCGGTTCCTGGCCGGCGCGGGCGTGAACCAGCCGGGCGCCGAGTACGAGCTGGAGACCAAGGCCGTCTTCATCGGCGAGGAGGCCCTGCTCGACGGCGTGGAGTCCGGCGACGTGCTGAAGATCCATGCCGTGGTGCAGGGGGGCTTCACCTACGAGAACCAGATCGGTGGCGTCTCGACGGTGCCTGCGCTGAACGTCGCGAAGCTCGAAGACGTGGGTATGGCCGACCTGAGCAAGGACGTCGAGCTCGGGGCGATCGACCCCATGGCACCCGGTATCAACCGGGTTCCGGTCACCGTGACGAACAGCGGCACGCGGACGTTCGACTACTTCGTCGACGTGGTCGTCGAGAGCAAGGACGGCAAGACGACGTACGACACGAGCACGGCCGTGGTCGAGGGCGTCAAGCCCGGACGGACGGCCGAGACGACCGTCGACTTCTTCGTGGACCTCCCCGCGGACGCCGTCGTCCGGGTCGAGCTGGTGGAGCGCTACCCCGAGTAGCGGGCCCCGCCTGGACGACGCCCGGCCCGGCCGCTACCCCGCTACCCCGCTGGCACGCGCGCCGCGCCGCCGGCCGCCCTGCTCAGGGGCGCCGGCGG
>NZ_JBHWZO010000090.1:0-21908 GCF_042728455.1 Promicromonospora sp. NPDC060204 | reverse complement strand
GCGAAACCGCAGGTCAAGCCATGTTTCCGCTGATCAGAGGATCAGCCGGAAACCCGGAAGGCCCTCAGACGTTGAAGCCCAGCATCCGGAGCTGCTCCTTGCCGTCGTCCGTGATCTTCTCCGGACCCCACGGCGGCATCCAGACCCAGTTCACGCGGAACCCGTCCACGAGGCCCTCGAGCGCCTGGGCGCTCTGGTCCTCGATGACGTCGGTCAGCGGGCAGGCCGCCGACGTGAGCGTCATGTCGATGGTCGCGTGGTTGTTCTGGTCCACCTGGATGCCGTAGATCAGGCCCAGGTCCACGACGTTGATGCCCAGCTCGGGGTCGATCACGTCGCGCATGGCCTCCTCGACGTCCACCACGGTGGTGGGCGACGGGCCCACGCCCTCCGCCGGAGCGGCCGGGGCATCCTGCCCGACGTCGGTGCTCGCCTCAGTCATCGGTCTCTCCTCAGCTCGTGGCCAGCGCGCCGCTGCGCGCCAGCGAGTCCTTGAGCGCCGCCCAGCCGAGCAGCGCGCACTTGATCCGGGCGGGGTACTGCGACACGCCGGTGAAGGCGGTCGCGTCGCCGAGGGCGTCCTCGGCGTCGTCGTCGCCCAGGCCCTTGCCGCGGGACGACATCAGGTCGTGGAACAGGCCGTCGAGCCGCGCCACCTCGGCGAGGTCGGCGCCCTCGACGAGCGTGGTCATGACCGACACGGACGCCTGCGAGATGGAGCATCCCTGCCCCTCCCACGAGACGCCCGCCACGGAGCCCTCCGGCGTGACGTCGACCCGGAGGGTCACCTCGTCACCGCACGTCGGGTTCACCTGGTGCGACTCCCCCGCGAGATGTCCCTCCACCGACGCGACGTCGACGAGCCCACGGCCCACCGGGTGCTTCGCGTGGTCCAGGATCACCTGCTGGTACATCTGCTCGAGCGTGCTCACGACGCTGCCTTTCTAGATCTCACCGAAGAAATCACTCTGCTCCGAAGAACGCCCGGACCCCCGCCAACGCTTCCCGGAAGGCGACAACTTCTTCGACCGTCGTGTAGACCGACGCCGAGGCGCGCGCCGTGGCGGCCACGCCGAACCGGCGGTGCAGCGGCTGCGCGCAGTGGTGCCCCACCCGCACGGCGATGCCCTTGTCGTCCAGCACCTGCCCGACGTCGTGCGCGTGCACGCCGTCGACCACGAACGAGACCACGGCGAGCCGGTCGGCCGTGTCGAGCGGGCCGATCACCCGGACGCCCGGGATGTCGGCGATCTTCAGCATCTCGGCGGCCAGCTCGGTCTCGTGCCGGGCCACGCCCGTCATGCCGAGCTCCCCGAGGTACTCCGCCGCGCAGCCCATGCCGACGGCCTGGGCCACCATCTGGGTACCCGCCTCGAACCGCTGCGGCGGCGGCGCGTAGGTAGTCGCCTCCATGGTCACGACCTCGACCATGGACCCGCCGGTGACGGTCGGCGGCATGGCCTCCAGCAGCTCGCGCCGCCCGTACAGGGCACCGACGCCGGTCGGGCCGAGCATCTTGTGCCCGCTGAACGCGGCGAAGTCGACGTCGAGCGCGTGCAGGTCAACCGGCATGTTCGGCACGGACTGGCAGGCGTCGAGCACGGTGAGCGCGCCGACCCGCTTCGCCGCCGCGACGAGCGTGGCCACGGGCGCGATCGCGCCGGTCACGTTCGACACGTGCCCGAAGGCGAGCACGCGGGTGCGCTCGGTGACGACCTCGTCGAGGGTCGAGAGGTCGAGCCGGCCGTCGTCCGCCACGGGGATCCAGCGCAGGACGGCGCCCGTCCGGGCGGCCAGCTCCTGCCACGGGACGAGGTTGGCGTGGTGCTCCGCCTCGGTGACCACGATCTCGTCGCCCGGCGCGAGCCGGAACCGGGCCGCGGCCTCTCCCCCGCGACCCAGGGTCGCGTTGGAGAAGGCGTAGGCCACGACGTTGATCGCCGCGGTCGCACCCGGCTGCCAGACCATCTCGCCCTCGTCGGCCCCGACGAACGCGGCGACCGCCGCGCGCGCCTGCTCGAACGCCTCGGTGGCCTCCTCGGCGAGCTGGTGCGCGCCGCGGTGGACCGCGGCGTTGCGCTGCTCGTAGAAGTCCACCTCGGTGTCCAGCACCACCTGGGGTTTCTGGGACGTGGCGGCGGAGTCCAGGTACACGAGGGGTTGGCCACCCCGCACCGTGCGCTCGAGCAGCGGGAAGTCAGCCCGGACGGCGGCCAGCTCGGTGGTGGAGAGCGAGCCGCTCTCCGTGGCCTGCGGCGCCGGGTCGCCCGGTCGCACGGTGGTGGTGGTCATCATGTCCCCTCGAAGTGCCTCAGCGGTCGGTCAGGCCGTGGCCGTCGCGTTCGCGCCGACGTACTTGTCGTAGCCCTCTTCCTCGAGGCGGTCGGCCAGCTCGGAGCCGCCCTCCTCGGCGATCTTGCCGTCGACGAAGACGTGCACGAAGTCGGGCTTGATGTAGCGCAGGATGCGCGTGTAGTGCGTGATCAGCAGGATCCCGATGTCGGTGTTCGCCTTGGCGCGGTTCACGCCCTCCGACACGATGCGCAGCGCGTCGACGTCGAGGCCGGAGTCGGTCTCGTCGAGGATGGCGAAGCGCGGCTTGAAGAGCTCCATCTGCAGGATCTCGTGGCGCTTCTTCTCGCCGCCGGAGAAGCCCTCGTTCACGGAGCGCTCGGCGAAGGCCGGGTCCATGCGCAGGTTCTCCATCGCGCCCTTGACCTCCTTGCCCCACGTACGCAGGGCGGGGGCGGTGCCGTCGATGGCGGTCTTGGCGGTCCGCAGGAAGTTCGCGACGGAGACGCCGGTGACCTCGACCGGGTACTGCATGGCCAGGAAGAGGCCGGCGCGGGCGCGCTGGTCGACGGTCATCTCCAGCAGGTTCTCGCCGTCGAGCGTGACGGTGCCCGAGGTGACGGTGTACTTGGGGTGGCCGGCGAGCGCCGAGGCCAGGGTGGACTTGCCCGAGCCGTTGGGGCCCATGATCGCGTGGGTCTCACCGCTGGCGATCGTCAGGTCGACGCCGCGCAGGATCGGCTTGGGGCCTTCCTTGGTCTCGACGCTGACATGCAGGTCGCGGATCTCGAGGGTGGGCATATCTGTTACTCCAGGGTTGCGAAGTCAGTGGTTCAGGAGACGGGGACGGTCACGTCGATGTCGACGAGCACACGCTCGCCGTCGACGGTCACCGGGTAGACGGGCACGGGGCGCACCGCCGGGAGCTGGACGGGCTGGCCGGTCCGCAGGTCGAACTGGGAACCGTGCAGCCAGCACTCCACGAGGCAGCCCTCGACCTCGCCGTCGGACAGCGAGACGGCGCCGTGCGAGCAGACGTCCGAGATGGCGTGGAAGTTGCCGTCGGCGTCGCGGGCCACCGCGACCGCGACCGGGGCGCCGTCGGCGCCGTCGAGCTCCACGAGCATCGCCTCCTCCGGTCCCAGGTCGTCGGTCATGCAGGCCAGCTGCGCGGTCATGCGGTCGGAGCCTCGGCCGGTGCCCCGGTGATCACGCTCATCGACTTCTCCAGCTCGGCCTCGATGGAGGCCAGCAGGCGCTCCTCGACCGACGGGACGCCGATCTCGTGGATGAGCTCGGCGAAGAAGCCGCGCACGACGAGACGACGGGCCTCGATCTCGGGGATGCCCCGGGCCTGGAGGTAGAAGAGCTGCTCGTCGTCGAAGCGGCCGGTGGCGCTGGCGTGGCCGGCGCCGGCGATCTCGCCGGTCTCGATCTCGAGGTTCGGCACCGAGTCCGCGCGCGCGCCGTCCGAGAGGACCAGGTTGCGGTTGAGCTCGTAGGTGTCGGTGTTCTCGGCGTTCGCGCGGATCAGCACGTCGCCCACCCACACGGTGTGCGCGCCGGAGCCCTGCAGGGCGCCCTTGTAGGTCACGCGGGACTTGCACTCCGGCACCGCGTGGTCCACGAAGAGGCGGTGCTCCTGGTGCTGGTCGGTGTCCGCGAAGTAGAGGCCCACCATCTCGACGTCGCCGCCCTCGGCGGTGAACTCGGCGTCCGGCGTGATGCGCACGACGTCGCCGCCGAACGTCACCACGACGTGCTTGAGCTTCGCGTCGCGGCCGATCCGGGCCCGGTGCGACGAGGCGTGCACGGCGCCGTCGGACCAGTCCTGGACGCTGACGACGGTGAGGTGCGCGCCGTCCTCGACCACGATCTCGACGGTCTCGGCGAGCGAGCCGACGCCGTTGTGGTCGATGACCACGACGGCCTCGGAGTGCCGCTCGGCACGGACCAGCACGTGGGCCGCGGTCGCGTCCGTGGACACGCCCTCCAGGCGCACGGAGGTGACGTCGGAGGCCACGGCCTCGGCCGGGATCGTCACCACGGTGGCCTGCTCGAAGGCGTTCCACGCGGTGACGGCGGTGCGGTCGCCGGGCTTGCCGGCCGTGCCCAGGCGGGCGTCGTCGCGGGCGACGGTCTCCACCTTGACCTCGGGGGCGGCGGTCACCTCGACCGTGACGCCCGAGGAGCCCAGGTCCGCCTGGAACAGCGGCTGGAGGCGGTCGGCCGGGGAGAAGCGCCACTCCTCCTCGCGCCCGTTGGGCACGGGGATGTCCTCCAGGGAGAACGAGGTGAGGCGCTCGGCGCGGGAGCCCTGGGGCTTGCCGCCGACGCCGTGGGTGTGGGCGCCGTCGGCAACAGCGCGCGAGTGATCGGTCGTGAGAGTCATGTCAGCCGACGGACCCTTCCATCTGCAGCTCGATGAGGCGGTTGAGCTCGAGTGCGTACTCCATGGGCAGCTCGCGCGCGATGGGCTCGACGAACCCGCGCACGATCATGGCCATGGCCTCGGTCTCCTCCATACCCCGGGACATGAGGTAGAACAGCTGGTCCTCGCTCACCCGCGAGACCGTGGCCTCGTGACCCATGGACACGTCGTCCTCGCGGACGTCCACGTACGGGTAGGTGTCGCTGCGGGAGATCTGGTCGACCAGCAGCGCGTCGCAGAGGACGTTGGACGCGGAGTGGGAGGCGCCCTCGAGCACCTGCACCAGACCGCGGTACGACGTGCGGCCGCCGCCGCGCGCCACGGACTTGCTGACGATCGACGACGACGTGTTCGGTGCCGCGTGGACCATCTTCGCGCCGGCGTCCTGGTGCTGGCCCTCGCCCGCGAAGGCGATGGACAGCGTCTCGCCGCGGGCGTGCTCGCCCAGCAGGTAGATCGCCGGGTACTTCATGGTGACCTTCGAGCCGATGTTGCCGTCGACCCACTCCATGGTGGCGCCCTCGGCGGCCGTGGCCCGCTTGGTCACGAGGTTGTACACGTTGTTCGACCAGTTCTGGATCGTCGTGTAGCGCACGCGGGCGTTCTTCTTGACGACGATCTCGACGACGGCCGAGTGCAGGGAGTCCGACGTGTAGATCGGCGCCGTGCAGCCCTCGACGTAGTGCACGTAGCTGCCCTCGTCGGCGATGATCAGCGTGCGCTCGAACTGGCCCATGTTCTCGGTGTTGATCCGGAAGTAGGCCTGCAGCGGGATCTCCACGTGCACGCCCGGCGGCACGTAGACGAACGAGCCGCCCGACCACACGGCCGAGTTCAGCGCGGCGAACTTGTTGTCGCCCGACGGGATGACCGTGCCGAAGTACTCCTGGAACAGCTCCGGGTAGTCGCGCAGGCCGGTGTCGGTGTCGACGAAGATGACGCCCTGCTCCTCCAGGTCCTCGCGGATCTGGTGGTAGACGACCTCGGACTCGTACTGGGCAGCGACACCCGCGACGAGACGCTGCTTCTCCGCCTCGGGGATGCCGAGCCGGTCGTACGTGGCCTTGATGTCCTCGGGCAGCTCCTCCCAGGACGTGGCCTGCTTCTCCGTGGAGCGCACGAAGTACTTGATCTTGTCGAAGTCGATGCCCGACAGGTCGGAGCCCCAGCTCGGCATGGGCTTCTTGCCGAAGAGGCGCAGGGCCTTGAGCCGCTGGTTCAGCATCCACTCGGGCTCGTTCTTCAGAGCCGAGATGTTGCGGACAACCTCTTCGCTCAGGCCGCGCTGCGCGGACATGCCCGCGGCGTCGCTGTCGTGCCAGCCGTACTCGTACGAGCCGATGCTGGCGATGATCTCATCGTCGGAGCGCTGCTCTGGCGCTTGCGTTTCTGCGCTCATCACTTTCCTTCGGTGGGGGTCGTCGCGGGGAAGGACCTCGGGACGCCCGCGCCCTGGTGGGCGGAGACGTTCACGGGGATGTTGGTCGTGCAAGCATGTGCGCCACCGGCGATGGTCGCCAGCCGCTGGACGTGCGAGCCCAGCAGCTCGCTGAACGCGCGGGCCTCCTGCTCGCACAGCTCGGGGAACTCCTCGGCCACGTGCTGGACCGGGCAGTGCCCCTGGCAGAGCTGGACCGCGGGCGCCACGACACCGGCCGTGGGGCCGGTCAGCGGCGCCGGCACCGGCCGCACGGAGGCGGCGTAGCCGTCCGCCGACAGGAGCTGGACGAGCTGGGCGGCACGGCCCTCGGCGTCGGACGCCGTGAGGTGCGGTGCGTAGCTGCGCGCGACGGCGTCGAACCGCTCCTTGGCGAAGCCCGCCACCGCCTGGCTGCCGCCGGTCTCCTTGAGGAACCGCAGCACCTGCCGGGCGATCTCCTGGTAACCGCCCGCCAGCTCGGACTGGCCGCCGCTCGTGACGACGTACCGCCGCGCGGGGCGCCCGCGCCGGGGGGTGCCCGACGGCGTGGCCTCGTGGACGGTGATCTTGCCGTCCTCCTCCAGGAGGCCGAGGTGCCGGCGCACGGCCGGGGCGGTCAGGCCCAGGACGGCGGCCAGCGCGCCCGCAGTGACCGGACCGCGGGAGGCGACGAGCTCGAGCACGCGCCGTCGCGTGGTGCCGTCGGTCTCGTGGCTCGCCGGATGGCTCACCGCGTGGCCGGCGGACACCTGTGTCGGTGCGCTCATGCTGGTCACCTCCTCATTCGTCGGTCCGGGGGCAGACCTCACCCGGTGGGCACGCCTTCGTAGACGCCAATGCTTTTGAGAACATCCTTGTTCCCTAATTCGAGATGCGCAAGGAAGGCGACCCTCAGTTGTGGTCGATCGCGACACATCTCACACGCGAGGTCCACCCCCAGGTCACGCCGGGCGACGCCGTCCGCGCGGGACGCCGCCTACGATTGTGCGGTGCCCCTGTCCGACGCGCCCGCGATCGACCCCGCCCAGGCGGCCACCGCGGACGCCGCCACAGCCAGCCCCGCCGGTGCCGACCACGAGGTCGCCGTCCAGGTGCGCGGGCTCGTCAAACGCTACGACGGCCGCGCCGTCGTCGACGGCCTGGACCTGACCGCCCGCCCGGGCGCCGTCACCGCCGTCCTCGGCCCCAACGGCGCGGGCAAGACGACCACCATCGAGTGCTGCGAGGGCCTCCGCTCCCCCGACGGCGGCACCGTCCGGGTGCTGGGTCACGACCCCGTGGCCGACGCCCGGGCACTGCGCCCCCGCGTCGGCGTCATGCTGCAGGACGGCGGGCTGCCCACCGGGGTGCGCGCCCTGGAGCTGCTGCGGCACGTCGCCGCCATGTACGCCACGCCCCGCCCCGTCGACGAGCTCGCCGAACGCCTCGGGCTGCACGGCTTCGCGCGCACCACGGTGCGCCGCCTGTCCGGCGGGCAGCGCCAGCGGGTCGCGCTCGCCGCGGCCGTGGTCGGGCGGCCCGACGTCGTCTTCCTCGACGAGCCCAGCGCCGGCATGGACCCCCAGAGCCGGCGCGCCGTCTGGGACCTCGTGCGCGAGCTGCGGTCCGACGGCGTCGCCATCGTGCTGACCACGCACCTCATGGACGAGGCCGCGGACCTCGCCGACCACGTGCACGTGGTGGACCACGGCCGGGTGATCGCGTCGGGCACCGTCCGCGACCTGACGTCCGGGAGCGGCGCGGGCCCGGGCTCGATCCGGGTCGAGGCCACCCCGAACCTGGACCTCACCCCGCTCCGCACCGCCCTCCACTCGCTGAGTGCTGGACATTTGTCGCCCGAACAGGCCCAAACCCCGCAGATACCCAGCACTCAACGAGAGGGCGACTGGGTGGTCGGCGAGGGCGAGGCCGGGGTGTACACCGTGACCGGGGCCGTGGACCCGGCCGCCGTCGCCGCCGTGGCCGCGTGGCTCGCCGGGCAGGGCGTGCTCGCCCGGTCGGTCACCACCGGCAGCCGCACCCTCGAGGACGTCTTCCTCGACCTCACCGGGAGGCACCTGCGATGAGCGCGCCCACCACGCGGGTCGAGCCTGCCGCGGCACGGGTCGAGCCCGCCGCCGCGCCGGCCGTGCGCCGGATCGCCGCCCAGGCGGCCTTCGAGACCCGCGCGATCCTGCGCAACGGCGAGCAGCTCCTCGTGACGATCGTGCTGCCCGTCCTGGTGCTCTTCGCCCTGGTGCGCACGTCGTTCATCGACCTGGACACGCACGGCTTCTCGCGCGTCGACTTCGTGACGCCGGGCGTGCTCGCGCTCGCCGTGATGTCGACGGCGTTCACCTCGCAGGCGATCGCCACCGCGTTCGACCGGCGCAACGGCGTGCTTCGCCTCATGGCGACGACGCCGCTGGGCCGGTCCGGGCTGCTGGCCGGCAAGGTGCTCGGCGTGCTCGCCGTCGAGGTGGTGCAGGTGGTCGTCATCTGCGGCGTCGCGGTGGCACTGGGGTGGCGGCCGGAGCTGGGCGCGCTGCCCGCCGTCGTCGGCGCCGTGCTGCTCGGGACCGCCGCGTTCACCGCCCTGGCCCTGCTGCTCGCGGGGACCCTGCGCGCCGAGGGCGTGCTCGCCGTCGCCAACTTGGTGCTCGTGCTGCTCACCGTGGGCGGCGGCGTGCTGCTGCCCGCGCAACAGCTCGCGGGGCCGCTGGCGCACGTGGCGGTGCTGCTGCCGTCGGGCGCGCTGGGCGAGGCGATGCGCGGGGCGCTGCTGTACGGGTCCGTGCCCCCGTTCTCCGTGGTGGTGCTGCTGGCCTGGACCGCGGCGCTCGGCGCGGGCGCGGCCCGCCTGTTCCGCTGGCACTGAGCCTTCACCGGCGCTGATTCCGCCGGCGCTGACCGCTACCCGGGCCTGACCGGGGAACTACTTACCACGCACGCATACCTGGGCGGTATGACCTTTTCGAGAGGTTGGCGGGTGAAATTTGCCCATTTAGGGTCCACTTCACCTACATTCCCCAGGGAGGCAGCGTGACTTCCACTCTCAGCAACCGTCGCCGGCTGATCGTCGGTGCCGGTATCGCGATCGCCCTCGCGGCGGCCCCGGCCGCAGCGGCCGTGGCCTCGGCGGCTCCGGACGAGGCACCCGTACCCGTCGCGGGCGCACTGATCGAGGACTCGTACATCGTGGTCCTCAAGGACAGCGGTGTCAGCAAGGGCCAGGTCCGCACCGCGGCCAGCGGCCTGGTGCAGGAGTACGGCGGCGAGGTGCAGCGCTCCTACACCAACGCGGTGCGCGGCTTCTCGGCGTCGATGTCGGCGGCGCAGGCCGAGCGGCTCGAGGCGGACCCGTCCGTCGCGTACGTGGAGCAGAACCGGGTCATGACCGCGACGGACACGCAGTCGCCGGTCCCCTCCTGGGGTCTGGACCGCATCGACCAGGAGAGCCTGCCGCTCGACGACTCGTACACGTACGGGAACTCGGGCTCGGGGGTGACGGCGTACATCGTCGACACCGGCATCCTGACCACCCACGAGGACTTCGGCGGCCGCGCGGTCAGCGGCACCGACACCGTGGACAACGACGACGACGCCACCGACTGCGCTGGCCACGGCACGCACGTCGCGGGCACCGTGGGCGGCTCGTCGTACGGCGTCGCCAAGGACGTCTCGCTCGTCGCGGTCCGCGTGCTGGACTGCAGCGGCTCCGGCACCTACGACGGCGTCATCGCCGGCATCGACTGGGTGACGGCCGACCACCAGGCCGGCGAGCCGGCCGTGGCCAACATGTCGCTCGGCGGCGGCTTCTCGCAGGCCGTGAACGACGCCGTGTCCGAGGCCGTCGCGGACGGGGTCACCTTCGCCCTGGCCGCCGGCAACGACTACGCCGCCGACGCGTGCGACGGCTCGCCGGGCTCCACGCCGGAGGCTCTCACGGTCGGCGCCACCGAGGACACGGACGCCCGCGCCGTGTACTCCAACATCGGCACCTGCGTGGACATCTTCGCGCCCGGTACCGACATCACGTCGGCCTGGTACACCGGCGATACCGCCACGAACACCATCAGCGGTACCTCGATGGCCACGCCGCACGTCGCGGGCGCCGCAGCGCTCGTGCTGGGCGGCAACCCGGGCGCGACGCCGGCCGAGGTCGGCGACGCCCTGACCGGTGCGGCCGTGCCGGACGTCGTGTCCGACCCGGGCACGGGCTCGCCGAACCTGCTGCTGAACGTCAGCGGCCTCTGACGGTTCCTCCTCGTCACGCAGGGGTCCCGGCATCGCGCCGGGGCCCCTGTGGCGTTCCTGACAGCTAGTCGGCAAAGAATCACACCCGGTCCGGGACGAGCACGGGAGGCGACGCCGTCGTCGGGCACTAGCGTGGGACCCGTGACCGCACCCGCCGCCCCCGTCTCCTGGCTCGACGCGCTCCCCGGCCGCGTGGACCGCTTTCGCCACTGGACCCGCGCGGTCCTGATCGCGAACCTGATCGGCCAGATCGGCATCATCGGGACCGGCGGCGCCGTGCGCCTGACGGACTCGGGCCTGGGCTGCTCCACGTGGCCGCAGTGCGAGCCCGGCAGCTTCACGCCGCAGTTCCACGAGGCGACGACGCTGCACCCCTACATCGAGTTCGGCAACCGCACGCTGACGGGCGTGCTCGGGGTCATCGCGGTGCTGCTCGCGGTGCTGGTGTGCACCGACCTGAAGCGCACCGCGTCCTACCGCATGCTCGGCCTGGCGCCGATCGTGGGCGTGCTGATGCAGGCGCTGATCGGCGGCATCGTGGTGCTGCTCCACCTGCACCCGGGCTGGGTCTCCCTGCACTTCGCGGTCTCCGGCGCGCTGGTCGCCGTGTCCCTGTACCTGTTGCACCGGCACGGCGAGGGCGACGGCGCCCCGCGGCTCGTGGTCGCGCCGCGCGTGCGCACCCTCGCGTGGGCCCTGGCCGGGCTGACCGCCGTCGTGGTCGTGTTCGGCGTGCTGACCACCGGAGCCGGCCCGCACAGCGGCGACTCCGAGGTGGGCTACCGGTTCGCCATCGACCCG
This sequence comes from Promicromonospora sp. NPDC060204, assembly GCF_042728455.1. Taxonomy (NCBI): domain Bacteria; kingdom Bacillati; phylum Actinomycetota; class Actinomycetes; order Micrococcales; family Promicromonosporaceae; genus Promicromonospora; species Promicromonospora sp. NPDC060204. Next base: position 10,728 of record NZ_JBHWZO010000090.1, on the reverse strand, counting down.
GCGGTCCTGACCAAGTGGCACGCGGCCGCGGTGTGGGTGTTCCTGGCTGTCCTGGTCGCCTTCCTGGTGGCGGTCCGGCGCGGGCCGGCCGAGGTACGCCGTGCGGCCGTCACCCTGCTGGTCATCACGCTGGCGCAGGGCCTGATCGGGTACGTGCAGTACTTCACCGACCTGCCCGAGCTGCTCGTCGGACTGCACATGATCGGCGCGGCGGCGCTCATCGCGGGTACGACGCGGGTGTGGCTGACGACTCGGGTGCGGTGACGGGGCCCTGATGGTGACGGTGTCCTGATGGGGTCGGTGGGCTGAGGCAGGCGGTCGGCTGGGCCGATCGGTGTCAGGCCTCGTTCCGGTCGGTGCCCACCAGCCCGTGGTCGTACGCGGCGATGACCAGCTGTGCGCGGTCGCGGGCATGCAGCTTGGCGCGCAGGCTGCCGATGTGGGTCTTGACGGTCCCCATCGAGATTGTGAGCGCCCGGGTGATCTCGTCGTTCGAGAGGCCCCGGCCCACCTGGGTGAGCACCTCGGTCTCGCGGTCGGTGAGGACACCCGGTCCCTGCGGGGCCTGTAGCGCGGTGCGATGTGCCGTCGCGGCCGGGGCCGGGTCCTGGGCCCTCAGCCGGTCCGGACCCTCCGCCGCCTCCCGGCCCGGGACCTGCGCCGCCTCCCGGCCGGGGACCTGTACCGCCTCCCGACCTGGGGCCTGCGCCGCAGGCCGGTCGAGGTAGTGCGCGACGAGCCGGGTGAGGATGCTCGGCGCGAACAGGGACTCGCCGGAATGGGTGCGCCGGATCGCGTCGACGAGCCGTTCGGGCTCGGCGTCCTTGAGGAGGAACCCGCTCGCGCCGGCGCGCAGGGCCGCATGGACGTACTCGTCCAGCTCGAACATGCTCAGCACGAGCACGCGGGTCTCGTGGGGCCCGGGGTCGGCGAGGATGCGGCGGGTCGCGTCGATGCCGTCGCCGCCGGGCATGCGGATGTCCATGAGCACGATGTCAGGTCGCAGCTCGGCGGCGCGGGCGACGGCGGCGTCTCCCGTGCCGGCCTCGCCGACCACGGCGAGGTCCGGCGCGCCGTCGACGACGATCCGGAGGCTGTGGCGGATCAGCGGCTGGTCGTCCACGACGAGCACCCCGACCGGGGTCGTCATCGGTGGGTGTCCTTGTTTGCCGGGCTGCCGGACGGGCTGCCGGACGGGCTGCCGGACGGGTTGCCGGACGGGCTGCCGGACAGGCTGCCAACCGGGCTGCCGGACAGGCTGCTGGCCGGATGGTCTGGCAGACGCGCGACGACACGGAACCCTGACCCGGCGGCGCGGACCCGGGTGTCGGCACCGGCAGTGCTGACACCCGTGCTGGTGCCGACACTCGTGTCGCTGCCGGCACTCGTGTCACCGTCAGCATCGTCGGTGTCAGCGTTGTCGGTAGCTGCACCGGTCTGCAGCGTGCCGCCGAGCGCAGCCACCCGCTCGCGCAGACCCACGAGGCCCTGGCCGGCCCCGGGGCAGGGTCGCCAGCCGACCACGGGGCCGTCGTCGTCGACGGTGCCGTGCGGTGTTGGCGAGCGTCTCGCGGACGATCGCGCACACGGTCAGCTGCGCGCCGGCGGACACGTCGCCGAGGTCGCCGAGCTCCAGGCTCACCGCGACGCCACTGGCCCGGGCCGAGTCGACGACGTCAGGCAGGTCGGTGAGCGTCTCGGCCGGTCGCAGCGGCGCCGTCTCGCCGCCCGGTGTGCGCAGCACCGTGAGCATGCGGCGCAGCTCGGTCGTGGCCGCCCGGCCGGTCCGTTCGATGTCCGCGAGCGCCCGGGCGTGCTCCACCTCGCCGGCGGGTCCGGTCAGGATGCGCGCGGCCGCGGCGCGCACGGTGATGAGGCCGAGCCCGTGGGAGGCGAGGTCGTGCAGGTCGCGCGCGATGCGCAACCGCTCGGCCTGGGCGGCGCGCTCGGCGGCCCAGGCGGTCAGGTCGTCCTCGTAGGCGCGGCGCTGGCGGCCCGTGCGGACGAGCGCCCAGACCATCACGCCCAGGGCGATCCCTGCCGCCCCGAGCACCGTGACCAGCACGGCGACGGGCTGCTGGACGCCCGTGGCGGCCAGCGACAGGCCGAGGACTGCGAGCACGATGGTGGCGGTCAGCCAGGCACGTGAGCGCAGTTCGGGGCGGGCGGTCGAGTCCATCGCCCGAGTCTAGGTTTCCGCCCGCCGCCGCACATCGGACCTGGGTCTGACGGACCACGGGCCGAGTCGACGCGCGAAGTCCGGACCTGGGGCCGATGACCTCGCGGGGGCGGGCCGCTGGGATGGGGGCATGCTCCTGATCGAACAGCTCGTCAAACGTCATGGTCCCCGTACCGTCCTCGACCGGGTCGGCTTCGCCGCCCGGCCGGGTCGCGTCACCGCGTTCCTCGGCCCCAACGGGGCCGGCAAGTCCTCGACCCTGCGGATCCTGCTCGGCCTGGACCGCGCCGACGGCGGCCGTGCCCTGGTCGGCGGGCGTCCGTACCGGAGCCTGCGTGATCCGCTGCGCACGGTCGGCTCGATGCTCGACGGGTCCGGCGCGCACCGGTCGCGCACCGCACGGGACCACCTGGCGTGGGTCGCGCGGAGCAACGGCATACCGGGCCGCCGCATCAATGAGGTGCTCGATCTGGTCGGGCTCGCGGGCTCGGGGCGGGTCCGCGTCGGCCGGTACTCGCTCGGCATGGGGCAGCGGCTGGGCCTGGCCACAGCGCTCCTGGGTGAGCCGGAGGTGCTCGTGCTCGACGAGCCGGTGAACGGGCTCGACCCCGAGGGCATCCGTTGGATGCGCGGCCTGTTGCGCGGCCATGCGGACGTCGGGGGCACGGTGCTGCTGTCCAGCCACCTGATGGGCGAGGTCGCGGGGATCGCGGACGATCTCGTGGTGATCGCCGGCGGCCGGGTCGTGGCCGCCGGGACGCTGGACGCGGTGACCGCCGGGCACCGGAGTCTGGAGGACGCGTTCTTCGCGCTCACCGGCGGCGGCCAGGAGGCGGCACGATGAGCTTCCTGAACACGCTCCTCGGCGAGCTGCGCAAGACGGTGACCCTGCCCGCGAGCGGGCTCGCCGCCGCGGGCACGCTGGTCGGGTCGGCGGGCATCACGGTGCTCAACGCGTTCGGCGCCCGGGCCGCCCTCGACTCGGGCGCACAGGGGGCGCGGGCGTTCCAGTCCGCCTTCGAGACCGGCTACGCGGCGGTCCCGCTTGGCACGGTCGGCGCCGTCGTGATCGGGGTGGTGGCGATCAGCAGCGAGTACGCCGCGAACAGCCCGGACGCGGGCGGCGGACGCCAGATCACGGCAACCCTGGCGGCGAGCCCGCACCGGGTCCGCCTGCTCGTCGCGAAGGCGCTGAGCGTGCTGTTGCTGGTGGTCGCGACCGCGGCAGTCACGATATCCGTGTGCGTCGCCCTGGCCGGCCTGATCATCGGCGACACGTCCGGCGGGCCGAGCGGGTCCGACGCAGCGGTCGGGTGGGACGAGGCGACGGCCCGGTCCGCCGGTGCCGGCCTCTACTGGACGCTGACCGCCCTGCTCGCCCTCGCGGTCACGGTGCTGACCCGCAGCGGGATCGTCCCGCTCGTCGTGCTGGTCACGAACAGCTCGCTGGTGTCGTTCTCCCTGCTGCTGACGCACGTCACCCCGCTCGCCCACTGGCTGCCCGACATGGCCGGCCGGAGGCTCTTCGGCGGATTGTCGACGGTGGAGGGCGGCCTGGACGTCCTGCCCGGCGCGCTCGTCATGGCGGCGTGGACGGCCGGGCTGCTCGCCGTCGCGGGCGTGGTGTTCTCCCGACGGGACGCGTGAACCGTGCGCCTGCCGAACATCATCGCCGCCGAGCTCGACAAGCTCCGCACGCTCCCGGCCGTCGTTCTTGTCGCCGTGGCCACGGCGGTGGTGGGGGTCGCCCTCGCCGCGGCGCTGACCGCCTCGGCGGCCGCAACGCAGGGCGAGGCCGTCTCGACCACCGGCGTCTCGACCACGGGCATCTCGACCACCGACGTCCTGGCCCAGGCCGTGCCGTTCGTGCAGACCGGCCTGATCCTGCTGGGCGTCCTCCCGGTCTCCCACGAGCTGGCGGGACGCCAACTCCGCACCACGCTCGCCGCAGTTCCGCGCCGGGGAATGCTCCTGGCGGGCAAGACCGTCGCCACGCTCGTCGCGGCGGCGCTCACGGCCGCCGCGGCCGTCGGCGGGCTGCTGGGCGCCGCCACCGTCACCGCGTACCTGACGGACGCCCCGGTGGCGGCGGGCAGGATCGATGCGGGGCCCGTTCTCGGCGCGGTCGCCTACCTGGTCCTGATCGGGCTGCTCAGCCACGCGATCGCACTGCTGGTTCGGGGCCCGGTACCGGCGCTCGTCGGGACGCTGAGCCTCGTCCTGATCGTGTCGCCGCTGCTCGCCTCGCTCTCCGAGCACGCCCGCTGGCTCCCCGACCGCGCGGCGGCGCAGCTCTACGCCCCGGCCGACGAGGTGCTCACGGCCGCCACGGGAGCCCTCGTGATGCTCGCGTGGATCGCCCTGGTCGGCACCCTCGCCACGGTGCTCTTCGTCCGGCGCGACCCATGACGGCACATGACAGCGCGTGACGGCCCATGACGCGGCGCGGGACAGCCCGTGACAGCCCGTGACAACTCGTGACAGCGGTCTGACAGTCCCGTGCGAGCGGGCCCCCGCACGCTGGGGGCATGAACACGAACGCGATCGAGGCACAGGGCCTCGTCAAGATCTTCGGCGACAACCGCGCCGTGGACGGCGTCGACCTCACCGTCCGCACCGGGACCGTCTACGGGGTGCTCGGGCCCAACGGCGCGGGCAAGACCACGACCATCCGCATGCTCGCCACCCTGCTGCGGCCCGACGGCGGCGAGGCCCGCATCTTCGGCCACGACATCGCCCGCGAGGGCGCCGCCGTCCGCTCCCTGATCGGGGTGACGGGCCAGTACGCGTCGGTCGACGAGACGCTGAGCGCCACCGAGAACCTCGTGGTCTTCGGGCGGCTGCTCGGGCTGTCGGCGCGCGCCGCGCGGGCCAAGTCGGCCGAGCTCCTGGAGGAGTTCTCGCTGACCGACGCCGCCAAGCGGCCGCTGCGCAACTACTCCGGCGGCATGCGTCGCCGGCTCGACCTGGCGGCGAGCCTGATCGCCCGACCGCCGCTCATCTTCCTGGACGAACCCACCACGGGCCTGGACCCGCGCACCCGCAACCAGATGTGGGACACGATCCGCCGCCTCGTCGCGGACGGCTCCACCGTGCTGCTCACCACCCAGTACCTCGACGAGGCCGACCAGCTCGCCGACCGCATCGCGGTCATCGACCGCGGCACGGTCGTCGCCGAGGGCACCGCCGACGAGCTCAAGTCCACCGTCGGCGCCCAGTCGCTCCAGGTCGGGCTCGCCGAGGCCGGCGACCTCGGCACCGCGCTCAGCCTGGTCCAGCAGGTCTTCGGCGCCGCGGGCGTCGTCGCGCCGGAGGGGCTGCGCATCACCGTGCCGGTCCCCCACGCCGAGGCCGTCGCCGACCTGCTGGTCCGGTTCCGGGACGCCGGGGTGCCGATCGACTCCGTCAGCCTCGACAAGCCGAGCCTGGACGAGGTCTTCCTCACCCTCACCGGCCACGCGGCGTCGGACGACGCCCCCGCCGCCGGCAGCACCGAAAACACCCGGAACGACACCGAGAAGGTGACCGCATGAGCACCGCAACCCTGGCCCCGGCACCGCACACCGCCACGATCCAGCCCCCCCGGGTCGGCCTGGCCGCCACCGTCTCCCAGTCGTTCACCATGGCCTACCGCGGCCTGCTCAAGGTGCGCCACACCCCCGAGCAGCTCATCGACGTGACCTTCCAGCCGATCATCTTCACGCTGATGTTCACGTACCTGTTCGGCGGCGCGGTCTCCGGCAGCGTCGGCGCCTACCTGCCGCTGATCATCCCCGGCATCCTGGCGCAGACCGTCATCACGGCCTCGGTCGTGACCGGCGTCCAGCTCCGCGAGGACATGGACAAGGGCGTGTTCGACCGGTTCCGCTCCCTGCCGATCGCGCGCATCGCGCCGCTGGCCGGCGCCCTGCTCGCCGACACCGTCCGCTACCTCGTGGCGACCACCATCACGTTCCTGACCGGCATCGTCATGGGCTGGCGGCCCGGCGGCGGCTTCGGCGGCGTGGTGCTCGCCGGGCTGCTCGTGATCGTCTGCGCGTGGGCGCTGAGCTGGATCTTCGCCTACATCGGTGTGATCGCGCGGTCGGCCACGTTCGTCCAGGGCGTCTCGTTCATGGTCCTGTTCCCCCTGACCTTCCTGTCCAACGCGTTCGTCGAGGTCGACACCCTGCCGGGCTGGATGCAGGCGTTCGTCCAGGTCAACCCGGTGTCCCACCTGGTCTCGGCCGTGCGGTCCCTCGCGAACGAGGGCCTGGTCACGGCCGACGTGGGCTGGACGCTGCTGAGCGCGGCAGTGGTCGTGGTGATCTTCGCCCCGATCGCGGTCCGCAGCTACCTCCGCAAGGCCTGAGGCCGGCAGCCGAGGCCGGCGCGGCGTCGAACGTAGGGATCGTCGGTCCATGACCGCTCATGGGCCGACGATCCCTACGTTCGACGTCCTGCTAGCGATGGGCGAGGGCCACAGCCGGCAGGGTCTCCAGGGTGGTCAGGGCGCGCTCCGCGAGGTCCTCGCGGGGGATCGCCGCGATCCTCGCCCGCGCCGCCGCCACCGCTCCGGCCCCGTGCCGGTCGGCCGCCGCGGCGAGGACGGGCTCGCGCCGCAGCGCCAGGAAGTCCTGCCGCGAGCCCAGCACCTCGGCCAGGGCGAGCAGCTCCAACCCGCCGGCCGCGCCGGGAGGTACAGCCGCATCAGACCCCGCATCCGCGCCAGGAAGCGCAGCCCCATCGTCCCGCGGCCCCGCCGCGAGCACCGCGCCCACGGCGAGGCACACCGTGCCCAGCACGGGGTGGTCGGCCACGTGGCGCATCCACTCGCGGTACAGCCGCACGGCACGACGCCGGACGACGTCGGCCACCTGCCGCGCCCGCGCGTCCTGCCCGGCGTCGACGAGCCGCACGATCCAGGCGGACCCCACGATCACCGCCCAGGGCGCGGCCGGGGACGGGTCCCCGCGCCCGGCCGGCGGCGGCCCGACGGCGCGCACCGCGGGCGAGTCCGGGCCGGGGGGCGCCACGCCGTCGTCCGCGACGCCCGGCAGGTCCGCGAACACGTTCACCGCCTGCTCGTACAGGTCGAGCGCTCCGGCGACGTCGCCCCGCACCCAGGCGATCTCGGCCCGGCCCGCCCGGACCACGGCGCGCGACTCGTCGCCCCCGCGCTCGGACTGGTCCGCATCCTGTGCGGACCGCTCGACCCGCGCGCAGATCTGCTCGGCCCCGGCCAGGTCGCCGTCGGCGATGGCGGTGCCGAGGTCCACCCAGTCGAGCTGCCGCATCGCGCCGTCGGCACCGATCACCGTCAGGCCCTCCCGCGCCACGCGCGACCAGTGCCTCGCGGTCCGGGTGTCCCCGGCCCCGAACGCCGTGGTGGCCAGGAACATCGCGGCGCCCGCCCGGCTGGCGACGTCGCCGATGCCCTGGGCCAGGTGGTAGGCCCGCTCCGCACCGTCGAGCGCCTCGTCCAGCCGTCCGGCGTTCTCCGCCTCCTGCGACGCGACCAGGTGCGCAAGAAAGGCGATGAGCGGGTCGTCCGAGTCGCGCAGGTCCAGGACCGCACCCGGTGCGGGCGCCAGCAGCATGTTCGCCACCGCACGGGTCCGCGGGCCCACCGCGTCGCCGTGGTCGCGCAACACTCGCTTGAGCCGGGCCAGGGCCCGCAGGTTCCCCGTGATCCCGGAGAACGCCGTGGTGGCCGCCGCGTAGGCCAGGGCGAGCGCGGTCACGTCCGCGTCCGCGGCCGGGACGGTCCGGCCGGTGACCGCGTCGAGGACGGCGGGCGCCAGGTCGGCCGCCCGCTCCTCCGCGCCGCGCAGGGTCCACGCGCCGCCGAGCGCGACGAAACCGTGGACGACGACGTCGGGCCGGTCCGCGCGCGCCGCCTCCCGGATCGCGAACAGCAGGTTCTCGTGCTCGCGCCGCAGCAGGTCGACGGCGGCCACCTGCTCCGGCCCGAGGAGCCGGGACGTGCACCAGCGCGCCACGCCCTTGCCCCAGCTCAGCAGCGCGTCGCGGACGGCGTCGTCCTCGCCGGCCTCGGCGAGCCGCAGCAGGCCGAACTCCCGGACCGTCTCCAGCATCCGGTACCGCACCGGGGCCGGCCGGCGTGCTCCCCCGGGCCCGCCGCGACCCGGCAGCCCTGGGTCCTCCTCGACGACGAGCAGGGACTGCGTCACGAGCCCGTCGACGTCGTCGAGCACGTCGAGCGGGACCACCCCGTCGGGTGCCGTCCCCTCGGGGTGCGTGTCAAGGCGGCCCAGGGCGGCGGCCGAGTGGGCGGACAGCCCGTCGGGCAGCACGGAGACGCGGCGCCACAGCTCGCGCTGCGACGGCTCCAGCAGGTTCCAGCTCCACTCGATGACGGCCTCGAGGGTGCGATGCCGGTCGGGCACGGTCCGGTCGCCGCCGCGCAGCAGGGCGAACCGGGCGTCGAGGTGCCGCTCGATCTCCTCGACCGACAGGGTGCGCACGCGCGCGGCGGCCAGCTCGATCGCGAGTGGCAGCCCGTCGAGCCGGTCGCAGAGCCGGGCGACGACGGCGTCGGGCAGCTGCGCCCCGGGCCGCGCCGCGAGCGCCCGCTGCCGGAACAGCTCGACGGCCGGGCCGCGTCCGGTCCCGGACGGGCTCGCGCCGTCCGGAGCGCCCGCGCCGGCCCCGCCCCGCGCACCGCCCGAGGCGAGCGGCGCCAGCGGGTACACCTGCTCGGCAGCGACCTGCAGGGGCGCGCGGCTCGTGGTCAGGATCCGCAGGCCGGGGGCGGCGGAGAGCAGGACGTCCGCCCAGCGGGCGGCGCCGTCCGGCACGTGCTCGCAGTTGTCCAGCACGAGGAGGGTGCGGGCGGTGCGGGCGCGCTCCACGATGCGGTCGTGCAGGTCGCCGGCGAGCAGCCGGTCGGACAGGCGCGCGGAACCCACCGCGGACACGCCGAGGCCGTCGGCGATCGCGAGCGCCACGTCGTCGTCGGTGCGCACGCCCGCGAGCTCCGCGACCGCGATCGAGAGCCCGTCCAGCGGGCCCGACGACGTCGCGGCCCGGTCCTCCGCGATCGTGCGCGCCACCTCCTGGGCCAGCCGGGTCTTGCCGAGCCCGCCCGCGCCGAGGATCGTCACGAGCCGGTGCCGGGTCAGCTCGCCCACGACGGCGCGCACGTCGTCCGCCCGCCCGATCAGGGGCGTGGCGGCGGCGCGCAGCCCGCGCACGAACCGGCCGGCTCCGGGCCGGGGTGCGGCGGAGGCCGGCGTGCCGGACGCCGAGACGACGGCCGGGCCGTCGCCTGTCGGGGTGCTGCCGTCCGAGGCGTCGGACGGCGAGGTGCCGACCGCCGCGGAGCGGCGGGCCACGCTCGCGGCCACCCCTCCGGCGGCAGCCCCCGCGGCGTCGGCGGCGATACGCGCGTGCAGTGCCACGAGGTCCGGCGCCGGGTCGGTGCCGAGCTCGGCGACCAGGGCGTGCCGCAGCCGCCCGAACACGCGCACCGCCTCGTCGGGACGCCCCGTCGCCGCGAGCGCCGTCATGAGGTCGCGCGCCGCGTCCTCGTCCAGCGGGTCGGCGGCCAGGGCCGCGTTGCCGAGGACGGTCACGGTCGCGGCGTCCCCCGCGGCCACGGCGGCCCGACGACGCAGGCTGGTCAGCTCGTCGCGGAGCCGTCCGGCGGTGTCCCGCAGCTCCTGCGCGAGGCCGGGTGTCGCGTCGTCCAGCGCGTCTCCCGGTTCGCCGCGCCAGAGCGCGAGGGCGGCGTCGACGACGGCGGCCGCCGCGACGGCCCGGGTCACGCCGTCGTCGGATGCACCGTCGCCGGGTGCGTCGACACCGGGCACGCCGGACGTCTCGCCGGGCACGCCGCGCACGTCGCCGGGCACGCCGACCGCGCCCCGGCGAAGCAGGCCCGGGGTACCGCCCAGAGCGTCGCCAGGGGGCGCCCCGACAGTGCCGACCACGCTGTGGGGCGCGGCGGCCGCGCCGGCAGCATGGGCCGCACCGCGCGGCACACCGCCGTCCGGCCCCGCGACACGCACGGACCCGAGGAGATCGCGCGCCTCCGTCACGGCCGCGCGCGCCCGGTCCAGGTCGCTCGGACCCCCGAGCGCGTACCCCGCGGACGTGAACCGGACGACGTCCGGGCCGAGCGAGCGCAGCCGCGAGACAAGGCTCTGGAGCGCCGCGCGGGGGTTGGCCGGCAGGTCGTCGGCCCACAGGGCGTCGACCAGCGACGACACCGTGACTGTCCGGGGTGCGGCCAGCGCGAGCAGCACCAGGAGGGCGGCGGCGCGGGTGCCGCGCGGCGCGACCGGACCGGCGTCGGACAGCACGGCCACCGGCCCGAGAACCGCCACGACCGGGTCCGTCCCGGGCGCTCCGGTCGGGGGGCCGGAGTTGACGTGCTGCATGCGCGCCACTCTAGGCGGTGCACCTGGGCCGACGCCGCTGTACTCCCGCCAGAGGCCGGTGCGCCAGGTCGCCAGGGCTCAGGTCGCCAGGTTCAGGTCGGCAGTCCCCTGTGAGGTCGGCAGTCTGCGTCGAGGTCGGCACAGGCCTGTGCCGACCCGGTGTCG
>NZ_JBHWZO010000089.1:0-21974 GCF_042728455.1 Promicromonospora sp. NPDC060204 | reverse complement strand
GGGCCTCGCTTCGCCTCGGCGAGGCCCGGGTCAGGGCGCCACGCTGCGCCGGAACGACTGCACCGCGAGGTCGGCCGCGACGTGCCGCGGCAGGTCCTGGTTGCTCACCTCGGCCGCGGTGTAGAGCAGCGCGTAGAACAGGTTGAGGGCCCACGACGTCGGGGTCCCGGCGCCGATCGCCCCCTCGGAGCGCGCCCGGTCCACGAGCGCGCGCATCTCCTCGTCGCCGTCGTCGGCGGACCAGTGGGGGTTGCCCTCGAACCTGTTCGGGTCCGCGAACAGGAAGATCACGCGGTCGCCCATCTCGACCCCCGCGCGCAGGAAGTGCTCGAGCACCTCGATCGCGGGAAGGGCCGCCTCCGCGGCGTCGTCGGACGTCTCCAACCGGGCCAGGGAGTCGAGCAGCAGGGCGTCGATGAGCGCCTGCCGGTCGGTGAAGTAGCGGTGCAGCGTCGAGCGGCTGACGTCGGCGCGCAAGGCGATGGCGCTGAGCGACGCCGAGAAGTCGTGCGCCCACACGGCCGCCGCCGCGTCCAGCACCGCGGACCTCGTGCGGGCGCGGGCGCCGCGCTCGTTCTGCTCGGTCGTCGTCACAGGCCGAGGGTAGGCCGTCAGCCCTGGTGGCACAATCCAGTTGCGGAATGCGACAGTGGTGTCGCAGAATGGATCACGGCTGTAGAGCCGGTTCAGCACGAGCGAGCCATGAGCGGACGGAGCGGTGACGTGTCAGACGGACGGCTGAAGGCCGGTGCGACGGGCGAGCGGAGCACCCGCGACAAGATCCGTGCCCTGTGGGCCTACGCCCGCCCGCACAAGGCGGTGCTCGTCGTGGCGCTGGTCCTCGGCGCGGTCGGCACCGCGACGGAGCTGGCGACGCCGTTGGTGACCAAGGCGGTGCTCGACGGGCTGGAGACGTCCGCCTCCCTGGCCACCCCGATCACGATCCTCGCCGTACTGCTCGTCGCCGGGACGGTCGTCGGCCTGGTCCAGGGCATCATGCTCGGCACCCTGGCCGAGCGGATCATCCTCGCGGCCCGCACCGGCCTGGTCCGCCACCTGCTGCACGCCCGCGTCCCCGAGGTGACCGCCCGCCAGCCCGGCGAGCTGGTCACCCGCGTCACCTCCGACACGCTGCTCATCCGCGAGGCGACGACGTCCAGCGTGGTCAACTTCGTCAACGGCGTGATCGGCCTCGTGGGTGCGATCGTCCTCATGGCCTACCTCGACGTCGTGCTGCTCGGCGTGACGGTCGCCGTCCTGGTCCTGGCGGGCATCAGCGTGGTCGCGCTCATGCCCCGGCTGTCCCGCGCGCAGCAGGAGGCACAGGAGCACGTGGGCGCGCTGGGCGGTCGCCTCGAAGGTGTCATCCGCGCGCTGCGGACCGTGAAGTCGGCCCGGGCGGAGTCACGGGAGACCGGCCGCGTCTCCGCCCACGCCGAGGCCTCGGCGCGCAGCGGCATCCGCGCCGTGAAGCTCGAGAACGTGTCCTGGACGATCACGGGCGTCGCGGTCAACCTGGCGGTGATGCTGCTGCTCGGCGTCGGGGCATGGCGGGTCTCGACCGAGGCCATCACGGTGAGCACGCTCGTGGCGTTCCTGCTGTACGTGTTCCAGCTCATGATGCCCGTCATGCTCCTGACGATGTCGCTGACGTCGCTGCAGTCCGGCCTCGCGGCCGCCGCGCGGATCAGCGAGGTCGAGGAGATGGCGCTGGAGGCGGAGGACGACGCCGCGGCGGCCTCGGCGGCCGGCGGGGACGGTGCGGTGCAGGGCTCCGGCGCCATGGCGGGTGCGGACGCCGAGCCGCCCCTGGTGCGGCTGCGCGACGTCACCTACCGGTACCCGGCCACGAACGGTGTCGGTGCGGGCAGGACTGCTGCGGGGGCCGCCGGGGCGGACGGTGCCGGTACGGACGGTACCGCTGCCAACGCCGGCAGGTCGCCCGCGCTCGACGGCGTGAGCATCGACGTACCGCGGCGCGGGCACACGGCGATCGTCGGCCCCTCGGGGGCGGGCAAGACGACGATCATGTCGCTCCTGCTCCGGTTCCTGCACCCGGACGGCGGGCACGTCGAGCTCGACGGGCGTCCCTACGGGGGGCTGAGCACGGACCAGATCCGGTCCCGGATCGCCTACGTGGAGCAGGACACCCCGATCGTGCCGGGCACGCTGCGCGAGAACCTCGCCTACGCCGCCCCGGGTGCCACCGACGCGGCGATCTGGGCCGCGGTCGACGCCCTGCGGCTGACCGAACGGGTCGCGGTGCTGCCCGACGGGCTGGACACGGAGGTGAGCGCTTCGCAGCTCTCGGGCGGTGAGCGGCAGCGGGTCGCGGTGGCGCGGGCGCTGGTGGCCCGGCCGGAGATCCTGCTGCTCGACGAGGCCACGGCGCAGCTCGACGGCCTGACCGAGGCCGCGCTGGCCGAGGCGATCCGGGACGTCGCGAGCACCGGCGCCGTGGTGACCATCGCCCACCGGATCTCGACTGTCATGGACGCCGACCAGATCGTGCTGCTGGAGCGCGGGCGCGTCCGGGCGACCGGTCGCCACACCGAGCTCCTGGCGAGGGACGAGCTCTACCGCGAGCTGGTCGCGGCCCTGCGGCTGGACGCGAGCGTCGCGGTGCCGGACGAAGCTGTGCCGGGCGAGGAGGTGCCTACGCCGACCGGGGTCTGATCGGCCGACTGGGGCCTGACCGGCCGACCGGGCGTGACTAGCCGCCGCCCGCCGCGGTGCTCTCCCGCTCGACCAGGGCGTGACTTGCCGGCCGGGACGTGACTAGCTGTACTAGCCGCCGCCCGCCCCGGTGCTCTCCCGCTCGATCAGCCGGTGCGGTGCGATGACCCGCACCGCGTCGCGCTCGTCGCCGCCGATCCGTCGCACGAGGGCGTCCATGGCGGCCTGCGCGATGGCCCCCTTGTCGGGCGAGACGGTCGTGAGGCTGGGGGTGCCGTACCGGCCGTCCTCGATGTCGTCGAAGCCGACCACGGCGACCTGCTCGGGCACGGCGATCCCCGCCTCGTGCAGCGCCCGCAGCGCACCGAGGGCGAGCAGGTCGGAGAAGCAGAACAGGGCGTCGGGCAGGGTGCGCCCGCGCAGCAGTGCACGGGTGGCGTCGGCCCCGCCGCGCCGGGTGAACGCGTCGACGTAGGCGACGTCGGCGGAGGCGTCCGGTGCCGCGCCCATCGCGGCCTCGAAGCCGGCCAGCCGCAGGGAGCTGGAGGAACCCTCGGCCCGCTGCGCACCGACGGCAACTACCCGCTGCCGTCCCGTCGCCAGCAGGTGCTCGACGGCGTCGCGCGCGGCCACGAAGTTGTCGATGTGCACGTGGTCGAAGCCCGGGTGCGGCTCCTCGCCCAGCAGCACCACGGGCCGCTGCGTGCGCGACGACTTGCTCAGGTCGTCGTCGGTGAGGCCGAGCGGGCTCACGATCAGGCCGTCGAACACGGCCTTGGTGTCGGCGCGGGCGAGCAGCTCGCGCTCGCGGTCCCGGTCGCCGTCGGTCTGCTCGATCATGACCGTGTACCCGTGGTGCCGGGCGGCCTCGATGAGCTTGCGGGCGAGCTCCGCGAAGTAGGGGTTATCGAGGTCGGGCACCACGAGCGCGGCCATGCCGGTGCGGCCCGACCGCAGCATCCGGCCGATCTCGCTCGGCCGGTAGTCGAGCTCCTCGATGGCGGCGAGCACGCGCTCGCGGGTGGCCGCGGCGACGTTGACCGTGCCGCTCACCACGTTGGACACGGTGCGCGGCGAGACGCCCGCGAGGCGGGCGACGTCCTCGCGTCGACCCACGGTGGCCTCCTTGCGTCCGCGTCGAACCGCTGTGCCGCATCCACCGACCGTGTTCGGCCTGCTCAGCGACACCGTCCTTGCCTCGCGGCAAGCCTACTGGATAGTGTGCGGCCGATCGGCTTGCATCGTGGCAAGGCCCTCGCAGGAGGAAGACATGGCAGCGGACCCGGAGCAGGGCACGGCAGCGCCGTCGGCCCCGCCGCACATCGTCCTGATCATGACCGACCAGCACCGCGCCGACCTGTCGGTCCGCTCCGGGTTCCCGGTGGACACGACACCGTTCCTCGACGAGCTCGCGCGCCGGGGCACCGACTTCCAGCGCGGGTACACCAGCTCGCCGCTGTGCGTGCCGGCCCGCGTGAGCCTCCTGACCGGGCGCTTCCCGTCCGCGCACGGCGTGACCCAGAACAGCACCCCCGGCTCCGCGCGCTACGACCGCGACCTGCTGGACGTGCTGGGGGATGCGGGTTACCACCGCATCTTCGCGGGCAAGCCCCACATGCACCGCGGCTCCGACGACTTCGACGCCTACCGCGGGCCCTACTGGCACACCGGCGGGCCGCAGCACACGCCCGGGCACGAGGCGTTCGACCGCTGGCTCGACGAGCTCGACCACGGCGTCGCCCACGAGCCGACGCCGTTCCCGCTGGAGGACTCCCTCCCGTACCGCATCGTGTCGGACGCGATCGAGGCGATCACCGAGGCGGCCTCCATGCCGACCGATGGCAACGTCGGCAACCCCGCCGGCACGCCGAGCGGCAGCCCGGCCGGCCACCCGGCCGGCAGCTCCACCACCAGGGCCGCCGCCGTCCAGCCCACCTTCCTGTGGGTCTCGTTCCCTGAGCCGCACAACCCCTACCAGGTGCCCGAGCCCTACTTCAGCATGTGGGACACCGACGAGATCCCCGACCGCCTGCACGGCCCGGACGTCGCCGCCGCCAAGGGCGGGCACTGGGCCTGGCTCCGGGAGCTCACCGAGGCCAAGCGCCCCGGGTACGACGACGAGCGCGCCCGCTACCGCGCCAACTACTGCGGCCAGCTCCGTCTCCTGGACGACCAGGTGCGCCGCCTCATGGAGCACGTCTGGGCCACGCTCGGCGACGACGTGCTCGTGGTCATGGTCAGCGACCACGGCGACTACGTGGCCGAGTACGGGCTGCAGCGCAAGGGCGCCGGCATGCCCGAGGTGCTCATGCGCATCCCGTTCTTCCTCAGCGGGGGACCGGTCGCCGCCCGCATCCGGCCCGAGCTCGTCTCGATCGTGGACCTCCTGCCCACCCTCGCCGAGCTGGTCGGCGCCCCGATTCCCGACGGTGTCACCGGCCGCAGCCTCGCCCCGCTCCTGCTCGACGGCGGGCGTACCTCCCGCGAGTTCGACGACGTCTACGCCGAGCGCGGCTTCGGCGGGCTCACCTACGGTGCGCACGACCGCCCGCCGCTGCACTTCGCGTACGCGGGCCGAACGTTCGACGAGCTCAACACCGTCACCCAGAGCGGGCGCTCGCGGATGCTGCGCCGGGGCGACCTCAAGCTCGTGGTGCACAGCGACGGCAGCGGCGAGCTCTACGACCTGGCCGCCGACCCGACTGAGGTGCACGACCTGTTCGACGACCCGGACCACGCCGCAGACCGCGCCGACCTGCTCTGGCGCCTGACGCAGTGGATGCTCCGCGCGCAGGACGAGCTGCCCACCGGCGCGTACACGGCCGGGCGGGCGCCGCACAACTGGGTGTTCGACGCCGGTGGCGGCAATCCGCCGACCAGCACCACTCCCGACGGCGGTACCACGCCTGACCACGGCACCCCGCGCGACGGCGAAACCTTGCCCGCCAACGCCAACGCCAACGCCAACGCCAACGCCAACGCCGCCGACGCCGCCGACGCCGCAGACGGAACGGCCCGGACCCACCAGAGGTGAGCCCGGGCCGCGACCCGCGGCATTGACCGCCTCGTCCTGCCACCCGCCAGCCGGCCGCCGAGCGGTCCGCCGCCCGTCAGCCGGCCGACCGGCGAACCACGATCAGAACCCGGAGTTGCCCCCGAGCCGGTTGAGCACGAAGCCCATGTCGTTCAGCAGCCCCGCCGTCCCGGAGCCCGACACGGTCGTGTTCGCGAACGTGGCGCTGCCCGCGGCGTGCAGCTCGATGCCGTAGGTGCCCGAGCCGGTGATCGCGACGCGGTCGAGGCTCACCTGCTGGATCGACTTCTGCCACGACATCAGCACGCCCGCATAGGTGCTGTCGTGGATGGTCATGTCGCGGATCACGATGGGCGCGTCGATGGCGTGCACGTCGGCGTAGACCCACAGCGCGCCGAGCTCGGCCGGCCAGTTGGGCTCACGGCTGCCGGTGCGGGTCAGCGTGTTGCGGGCCACCGTCGTCGTGCCCGTGAACGGCACGCCGAACCGGGTGCTGACCGCGATGCCCGCGGCCGCGTTGACGGTGTCGGCCACGAGGTTGTCCTCGACCCGGTTGCCGCCCCCGCCGCCGTACACGGCCAGGCCGTTGGCCAGCGCCGGGGCCTGCACGGTGTTGAACGAGAAGACGCTGCCGCTCACGGCCGCGCCGTCCGACCACATGGCCAGCGAGTCGTCGCCCGTGTTCCGGAACGTCGACTGGGTGACCTGCGTGTTGGTCACGCCGGACCGCAGGTTCACGCCGTCGGCGTAGGTGTCGCGCACCCGCAGCCCGACCGCAAGCACGTCCCGCGAGCCCGGCCGCACCCACAGCCCCACCTTGGTGTGCTGCACCCAGATGTTCTGCAGCAGGGTCTCGCTCGTGAAGTCGCCCTCGATGGCGGCCTGCCCCTCGGCGTCCTCGCGCACGGTGGCGGAGCCGAAGATCGCGACGTCGGCGATGGTCACGCCGCCGCCGGTCGCGTAGAAGCCGCCCGCATGGCCGGTGCCCACGATCACGGAGTGCCAGGGGCCCGCGCCGAGCACGGACACGCCCGAGACCCGGATCGCGTCGCTCACGTGGAAGGTGCCGGCCGGGATCCAGACGGGCACGCCCGCGGCCTTCGCCGCGGCGACGGCCGCAGTGATCGCTGCCGTGTCGTCCCCGCCGCCCGACGTCGCGCCGTGCGCCGTGATCGAGACGGCGCCCGACGGCGCGGTGAGCGCCGGAGCGACCCGTTCGGCCTCGACGAGGTCGATGTCGATGAACGCCACGGCGCCCGAGTCCTTCTGCAGCGTCAGGACCGTGCCGGCCGCCTGCTCGGGGATCTCGAACCGGAGCTCGTCGTAGAACCGGTGGGCGCCGCCCAGCGACGGGTCGTTGTGGAACGGGTAGTCGCCGTACTGCCAGGAGTGCGCCGAGGTCAGTGCGACGTCCTTGAGCTTGGTCCCGTTCGCGTACACCGCCAGCGGCGACGTCTGCCCGGTGCCGGCCGCGTTGTCCGGGATCGAGTAGCGCACCACCAGCCCGCTCGCCGGGGCGGTGAGGTTCACGTCCACCTTCTCGCCGACGGCGTCCAGCCGGACGGCGCTGCGGCCGCTCGACTCCGCCTGCACCGTGCCGTACGTGCGCGACGGCGTCAGCTTGGTCCCGGTGGTGGAACCGGCCTCGGCCTCGTACTGCCTGTACGACGTCGACGCTCCGCGCGCGGCCAGGTCCGTCTCACCCGAGACGGCGAGGCTGTCGACCAGCACGTCGGCCCCCGAGCCCGCTGCCCGCAGGCCCACCGTGTTGATCCCCGCCCGGACCGGCACGCTCGCCGTGACCGTGCGCCAGCCGCTGCCCGCGGCGAAGCTCACCTGGCCCGTGACCCGGCCGTTGACCAGCAGGTCGAGGGTGCGCGCACCCGCGGGCGTCGCGAACCGGATCGTCGCGGTCGCCGTGCCCGCCGAACCCGCCTGGACCGTGCGCAGCACGCGGGCGCCCGCCGTCGTGAAGCCGCCCACGTAGCCCGCGCCCGTGAAGCCGCCGGTGGCGCTCGCCACTGCGGCGTTCCCGGAGCGGTAGGCGTTCTCGGCCTCGCCCGGGCCCGCGGGCTGCGGCGGCACGTTCGCGGCGACGTCGAGCTTGTCGATGTTCGCGTTGCCGTTGTCGCCGGAGGCGTAGGCGAGCCGCAGGTCGTGGTTGCCCGCGCTCAGCGTCGCGGTGTGCGTGACGGTGCCCCACGTGTCCCAGCTCGCGGTCGCGGGCAGGGAGAGCTGCGCGAGCCTGGTGCCGCCGTCGTACAGCGAGAGCGTGCGCGCCGAGCCGGTGCCGTTGGCGTACCGGAGCGTCAGGTCCTTGGCTCCCGCCGCGGCGACCTGCACCTTGAACGTGACCGACGCCGAGCCGGCGTTGCCGTCCGTGAACCCGCCGACGAACCCGCTGCCGGAGAAGCCGGTGTGGTCCGTGGCGGTGACGGCGCCGCCCGCGAGCGTCGCGGACTCCGCCTCGAACGTCGGCCCGGGGCCGTAGTCGGCGCCGGTGGAGCCGCCCGAGTCGCTGACGTCGAGGGCGTCGAGGTTCACGTTGCCGGAGTCGGCGGAGCCGAACCGGTAGGCGACCGAGTGGTTGCCGGCGGCCAGCGTGACGGCCGTGCTCTGCGTGGCCCAGGTGGTCCAGCCCGCCGTCGCCGGGAGCGTGACCTGCTGGGCGGCGCCGTCGACCAGGAGCGTGAGGGTCTTGGCCGAGCCGGTGCCGTTGGCGTAGCGCAGGGCCAGCGTGTGCGGGCCGGACGTCGCCGCTGTCACGGTGAACGTGCTGGTCGCGGAACCCTTGTTGCCGTCGGTGAAGCCGCCCACGAAGCCGGAGCCGGTGTACCCGGCGTGCTCGGTCGCGACGACGGCGCCGCCGGTCAGGGCGGCCTGCTCGGCCTGGTAGCGGGTGGTCGCGGCGCCCGCCGGGGCCGCGGTCGCGGTCACGAGGGCGGAGCCGGCGACCGCGAGGGCCGCCAGCAGGGCCAGGCGTCTGCGCCAGGCGGGGGACGTGCGGGTGTCAGTTCTGCGCGGCATGAGATCTCCTTCGACCGGGATGCGCACGTGCTGTGTCGTCGATGAACGACGAGGTTTAGCGGTAAACTTCGCTGGAACGGTACGGGCACGCCGACCGTCCGGTCAAGGGCCACCTAAGATGCGGCTGGAGCCGGAAGCCGACGGGGAGGTGCGCGTGACCACGCGACTGAGCGACATCGCGCACGAGGCCGGCGTCAGCGTCATGACCGTCTCGAACGTCATGAACGGCAAGCGCGCCCGCGTCTCGCCCGCCACCATCGAGCGGGTCCTCGGCATCGCCGCCCGGCTCGGCTACGTGCCCAACATCCCGGCCCGCAGCCTCGCGGCGAACAGCTCGCACATCGTGGCGGCGCTCGTCCCGGTGGGGGAGAACAACAGCCTGCTGGTCAGCCCGCACACCGTCGCCGTCGTCGGCGGCATGGAGACCCACCTGCGCCACCGCGGCTACCACGTGCTGCTGCGCGGCATCGAGCACGAGGACCAGGTGGCGCAGACCGTGCGCGGCTGGTCGCTCGACGGCGTGGTGCTGGTCGAGTTCACCGACGAGCAGATCGACCGGCTCCGGGTCGACGCCGTGCCGGTCGTCGCCATCGACAGCTACTCCGCGAACCCGCGCACCATCGGTGTGCGCAGCGACGACCACGCGGGCGGCCGCCTCGCCGGCGCGCGCCTGGCCGACGCCGGGCACCGGCACGTCCTGTTCGCCGGGCCGCCCTACCAGGGCCTCGGCGTGGTGGGCCAGCGGTGGGCGGGCTTCCGCGAGGCCTGCCTGGCGGCGGGGCTCGCCCCGCGGGCGATCGAGGCGGTGGAGGTGCTGACCTCGTTCGAGGACGGCCGCCGCCTCGGCCTCCGGCTGCGCCGCGACCACCCTGGGGTGACCGCGGTGTTCGCCACCGCTGACCACCTCGCCGTCGGGATCATGGCGGGCATCGTCGAGGCGGGCGGGTCGGTGCCCGGCGACGTGTCCGTGATCGGGTTCGACGACCTCGACTTCGCCCGGTACACGACCCCGGGCCTGACGACGGTCGCGCAGGACATGGCGGCCAAGGTCGCCGAGGCGTCGCGCATCATCCTCGAAGAGATCGAGCCGGCGGAGATCGATCCCGCGGAGGCCGCGCCCGGGTCCGCGCAGAGCAAGGGCCCCCGCGAGCCCGTCTCGCTCGACGTCCACCTGGTCGAGCGCGGTTCGGTCGGGCCTCCCCGGAGGTGACGCCGCCGTCGTCCGACGACGCCCCGCGGGGAGACCCGGCCGGTCAGCGGAAGGAGCCCGCGGTGATGCCCTCGACGAACCGGCGCTGGGCGACGACGAAGAGGATCACGCTCGGGATCATGGACAGGATCACGCCCGCCAGCACCACCGAGATGCTGCCCGTGCCGAAGGTGCCCTGGAGGGTGACGAGCCCGAGCGGCAGCGTGAAGTTCTCCTGCGACTGCAGGAAGATCAGCGGCCGGTAGAACTCCGCCCAGAACCCGGTGAACGCGAGGATCGCGAGCGTGGCCATGGCCGGCGTCGCCATCGGGGCGTAGATCAGGCGGAACACCTGGAACCGGGAGGCGCCGTCCACCCGCGCCGCCTCGCCGAGCTCCACGGGCATCTGCAGGAAGTACTGCCGCATCAGGAACGTGCCGAACGCGCTGCCGATGGCCGGGAGGATCAGCGAGGCCAGGCTGTCGGACAGCCCCATGCGGCTGATCAGCACGAACACCGGGATGATCGTGGTCTGGACGGGCACCATCATGGTGGCCAGGAACAGCGCGAAGATCGCGCCGCGCCCCGGGAAGCGCACCATGGCGAAGGCGTACCCGCTCAGCGTGCAGGTGATGATCTGCGCGCCGACGATGAGGCCGGTGACGATCACGCTGTTCAGGAAGAACCGCCCGAGCGAGACCTGCGAGAACACCGCGGCGTAGTTGGAGAAGTCGGGGTCCAGCGGCAGCCAGACCGGCGGGTTGGTGAAGGACTCGGCGGGTTCGCGGAGCGACGTCGTCAGCGTCCAGAGCAGCGGCCCGAAGGCGACCATCGCGGCCAGGACCAGGACGACGAGGCCGACGCCGCGGCCGATCCGGCGGGTCAGGGAGGACCGGGAGAGGGCCGGTCGGGAGACCTGGGCCGGTCGGGAGATCGAGGGAGCGGTCACGAGTAGAACACCAGCCTCCGGGAGAGAGTGAACTGCAGTCCGGTGAGCGCGAGGAGCGCCGCGAAGAGCACCATGGAGATGGCCGAGCCGTACCCGAACTGCAGGTTCTGGAACGCCGTCTGGTAGATGACCATCGTGATGGTCGTGGTGGCCGTGCCGGGCCCGCCCTTGGTCATGATGAAGGCCTGGTCGAAGAGCTGCATCGCGTTGATCAGGCCGATCACGCAGGCGAAGAAGACCGTCGGGCTGATCAGCGGCAACTTGATCCGCAGCAGCGAGCGCACCGGCCCGGCGCCGTCGATCTCGGCGGCCTCCATGACGTCGCGGGGCAGCCCGGCCAGGGCGGCGACGAACAGCACGAACGTGAACCCGACCGACTGCCAGACCGCGACGAAGACGATGGTCACGACCGCGCCGGCGTCGCTGGTCAGCCACGGCACGCCGCTGCCGCCCAGCAGGCGCAGGTAGTAGTTCACGACGCCGAACCGCTCGTTGAACATGTACGTCATGAAGATCGAGACGGCGGCCGTGGACGCCAGCAGCGGCAGGTAGAGCACCGTGCGGAACACGGCCTTGGTCGAGGCCTGGCGGCGCTGGTCCACGAGCAGGGCCAGGAACAGCCCGATCGCGACCTGGAGCACCACGATCGAGAAGGCCAGGACCAGCGTGACGCCGAAGGAGTGCACGACGCGCTGGTCGCTGCCGATCGCGGCGTAGTTGTCCAGGCCCACGAACCGTGGCGGCGTGATGACGTCCCAGGCGAAGAACGACAGGCCGAACGAGGCCAGGATCGGCCCGATCGTGAACAGCAGGATCGCCGCCCCGGCCAGGCCGATCATGCCGAAGCCGAACGCGGCCTCCGCCCGGCGGCTGCGGCGCGCGGCGGGGGTGCGCCGGACGAGGTCGGCGGGCCGGGCGGGCGCGGGACGCCGGGTGGGCGCGACGGCGCTCATCCGACCCCTCCCGCTGCCGTCTCCAGGTCGATCTGGAGCCCGTCGAGGGCGGCCCGCGCGTCACCGGTGGCGATGGCCTCGGTGGTGCGCTGGTTGAGTGCGGTGGACAGGGCGTTGAAGTAGATGGGGGCCGGGATCGGCGCCGTCTCCGGGAACTCGGTGAGCGTGGTGCTGAAGACGTCCCAGTGCTCGGGGCCGGTGCTCTCGTACCGCTTCGCCGTGGACAGGGACTGCCGCGCGGGCGTGGTCACGTTGCCGGGGAAGAGCACGTCGAACGCGTCCGGGAAGGTGAGCCGCTTGACGACCTCCCAGGCCAGGTCCTTCTTGTCGGAGGTCTCCAGGATCGCGTATCCGGCGGTGCCGAACAGGTGCCGCTGCGACTTCCAGCGTGGGAAGTACTGCACGTCGAACGAGCCCGGCGCCATGCCGGCGTTGTGCAGGCCGCCGGCCCAGAAACCGCCGCCGACGCTCATCCCGACCCGGCCCGCGGCGAACAGGGCCTGCGAGGTCTGGCCGCCGCCGACGTCGGGCGAGGGCGCGATGCCCTCCTTGCGCAGCTCGATCATGAGCTCCAGGGCCTCGACCGCGGCCGGGGAGTTGGCCACGGGGTCGCCCCAGGCCCAGCCGCCGCCACGTCCCACGGCCGCGGGGTTGCCCGCGTACGCGGCGTCCCACAGCCACTCGCCGCCGGGCGCGCGGCCCTCGGCCAGCAGGTTGCCGTCGTTCGCATAGAGGAACGAGGTCCAGCTGCCCCACAGCCGCACGACCCAGTCGTAGGCGTTGATGTCGGGGATGCGGGCCATCGCGCGGCCGGCGTCGTAGAAGTCGTCGACGGTCCAGTGCGGGTCGGGCAGGTCGAGGCCCGCCTGCTCGAACAGGAGCGGGCTGTAGTACATGTTCCCGGCGTTGTAGTCGAGCGGCAGCAGGAACAGGCTGCCGTCGTACATCATCGCCTCGACCAGCGCGGGGGAGACATCGTCGAAGTAGTCCCGCAGCTCGTCCAGGTCGCGCTTGACGAGGTCGTCCAGCGGTGCGGCCAGGCCGCGCCCCGCCATGAGCTGGACGCCCTCGGTGGCGACGCTCACGATGTCGGGGCGGCTGCCCGCGGCGATCTGGGTGAGCAGCTTGGCGAAGAACTCGTTCCAGTCGGTGCCCGGCGTCGCGTTGATCTCCAGCCGGATGGTCGGGTCGAGCGCGCGGACCGGCTCCTCCAGCCGAGCGCGCAGCTCGTCCGCCCCGCTCTGGTCCCCGAAGAACGCGATCTTCAGGGCTTTCGGGTCCGACGGCGGTGCGCACGAGGCCAGGGCTGTCGTCGCGGCGAGCGCGAGTCCGACACCCCCGGCCCGGAGCAGCGACCGTCGGGACAGTGGCGGCAATGGCATCCGTCCCCTCCTCTCTGAGGTGGTCAATTCCTATTGGGCGATGAGTGAAGCAGAGCCGTCACGGCGTCGTCAATAGGTATTGACCGATTCGGGCGACGGTAGTCTGCACGCGGGAGGTACCGATGACAGAAGTGCCAGGGGCAGGGTCGAAGGTGGGCGT
Source organism: Promicromonospora sp. NPDC060204 (assembly GCF_042728455.1). NCBI lineage: Bacteria > Bacillati > Actinomycetota > Actinomycetes > Micrococcales > Promicromonosporaceae > Promicromonospora > Promicromonospora sp. NPDC060204. The sequence goes on along the minus strand of NZ_JBHWZO010000089.1, from coordinate 8,604 downwards.
GGCGGGGACTGCCGGCGGGCCGGCGAGGGCCGGGACGCCGGCGAAGGTTAGCCGGCCGACGATGAACGACGTGGCCCGTGCCGCGGGGGTCTCGCAGTCGACCGTCTCGTTCGTGCTCAACGACCGGCGCGACATCCCGGTGGCGGCCGAGACGCGCGAGCGCATCCTGGAGGCGGCCCGGTCGCTCGGCTACCGCCTGAACCGGCGCGCGCAGGAGCTTCGCCTGAACCGGTCGACGACGCTCGGCGTGGTCTCCTACGGCGTCGCGTCCCACCCGTTCGCCGGCGCGCTGCTCGCCGGGATGCAGAGCGCGGCGCGGGCCGCGGGGCACGTCTGCATGGTGATCGACGTGGAGGGGCACGACGGCGACGAGGCCGTGGCCGACCTGCTGGACCGCGGGGTGACCGGCATCGTGCACGCCTCCGCGGGCACCGGCCCCGTGACCGTGAACCGCGCGCTGGGCGAGACGCGGGAGCTGTTCGTCGGGTGCTGGCCGGAGTCGGGCGGCACGGGGGAGGGGACAGTGCTGCCGGACGACCGCGAGGGCGGACGGCGGGCCGCGGCCCACCTGCTCGACCTGGGGCACCGCGACATCGCGTTCCTGGGCGGCCCTGCTGACGACTTCGCCGCCGGGGAGCGTGAGGCGGGGCTCGACGACGCCCTGCGCGCGGCCGGCGTCGATCCCGCCCGCGTGGTGCGCCGGAACGGCGACTACGGCTCCCGGTCGGGCTACCGGCTCGCCGACGAGCTGTTCGACGCCGGCCGGCCGACCGCCCTGATCTGCGGCAACGACCAGATGGCGCTCGGCGCCCTCCTCGCGCTGCACGAGCGCGGCCTGCGCGTGCCGGACGACGTGAGCATCGTCGGCTACGACGACCAGGAGGCGCTGGCCGACGCGATCCACCCGGCCCTGACGACGGTGCGCCTGCCGCACCGCGAGATGGGCCTGCGCGCGGCCGAACTGCTCATGAAGGACCCGGCCGGGACGCCGCACGCGGAGATGGTCGACTGCCCGCTCGTGGTCCGGGAGTCGACCGCGCGCCCCCGATAAATACCTATTGACGACCCGCATGGACGCTGATTAGCCTCAGCGTCCATGCCCACGAGCGAACCCGTCGTCACCGAGCCCTACCGCCCGCGCCTGCACTTCTCGCCGGCCCGGAACTGGATGAACGACCCCAACGGCCTGCTCTTCCACGACGGCACCTATCACCTGTTCTTCCAGCACAACCCGGGCGGCCCGGAGTGGGGCGACATCGCCTGGGGGCACGCGACGTCGTCGGACCTGCTGACCTGGACCGAGCATCCGGTGGCGATCCCCGCGACCGAGCACGAGATGATCTTCTCGGGCTCCGCCGTGGTCGACGCGGCGAACACCTCGGGGCTGGGTGCTGCGGGGACCGGTGTCGTGGGGGACGGGCCGCTCGTCGCGATCTACACCAGCGCCTACCGCGATCACCCGGTGCACGGGGGCAACCAGGCGCAGTCGGTTGCCTTCTCCGCCGACGGCGGGCAGAGCTGGGAGAAGTACGCGGGCAACCCCGTGCACGACCGAGGTCGCACCGACTATCGCGACCCCAAGGTGTTCTGGTTCGGCGCGCCGGAGGGCGGGCACTGGGTGATGGTGGCCGTGGACGCCGACGCCTCCCGGCTGGTCGTGAACGTCTCGGGCGACCTGCTGCGGTGGCGCACCGCGAGCACGTTCGAGAGCGCGCGGCTGCCGGAGATGTGGGAGTGCCCGGACCTGTTCCCGCTGGTCGTGGAGGGTGGCGGCGGCGTTGCCGGCGACGGCGGCGAGGGATGCGTGCGGTGGGTGCTGGTGCTCAGCACCGGCGGCCCCGGGCAGCACTACGTGGTCGGGGACTTCGACGGCGAGCGGTTCGTCGAGGACGTTGCCGTCCCCACTGGCCGGGTCGACCACGGCGCCGACTTCTACGCCGCGGCGTCGTTCAACGGGTTGGCGGGTGAGCCAGGCGGCGTCGGGTTGACGGGTGAGCCGGCGGACCGCCGGGTGCTGATCGGCTGGATGGGCCAGGCGTTCCGGGCGCCGACCTCGCCCTGGCAGGGCATCATGTCGGCGCCACGGGACCTCGGCCTGCGCGCGGTCGACGGCGTCCCGCGGCTGGTCAGCCGGTTCTCGCCGGAGATCGGCCGGGTCGAGCGGGAGGTGGCGGTGGCCGACGGCGTGCGGGTCGGTGCGGCGGCCGAGGTTGCTGCTGGGGAGGGTGCTGCACCCAACGGCACGGCGACTGTCGTCGTCGGCCGGGGCGGCGGGCCTCAGCAGCGGGTGCGGGCCCGGATCGTGCCGGGATCCGCGTCGCTCGCGGGGATCCGCGTACTGGTGGGGGACTCGTGCGGCACGCGCATCGGCTACGACCGGACGACGGGCGAGCTGGTGCTCGACCGCTCGGCGTCGGGGGTTGTCGCGCACGAGGGGTTCGCTACGCCCCGCCGGGTGCCCGTGCGGCTGGTCGACGGCGCGCTCGCGCTCGACGTGCTGACCGACTCCATGAGCGTGGAGGTGCTCGTGAACGACGGCGAGGTCGCGATCAGCGAGCTGGTCTTCCCGGGACCTGGTGCGGTGGGTGTCGAGGCCTTCGCCGAGGGCGGGGATGCCGTGGTAGATGTGCGGGTGGCCGACCTCGTTCCTGAGGGCACGAGTGACTGAGCCCTTCTGGCGGGCAAGGACTACTCCGCTGAGGGGGTAACGCTGAGCAAACATTGCTAGCTCAGCGTTACCTCCTCAGGGGCGTCGGCGTTGCCCCGAGGCGCCGGTCCGGTGCGGTGGGCCGCTCGAAAATTGGTAACCCAGCGGTTACCATTGGGGCGTGGACGTCTTCGGGGCCATCGCTGATCCGATCCGCCGCGAGCTGCTGCTGCGGCTCGCGGACGGCCCGGCGCGCGTGGTGGACCTCGCGGCCGAGCACGCGGTGTCGCGTCCGGCGATCAGCAAGCACCTGCGGGTGCTGAGCGACGCCGGCCTGGTGCGGGGGACCGACGACGGCCGGGAGCGGCGGTACGTGCTCGAACCCGGTCCGCTGTCGGAGGTGAGTGCGCTGCTGGCGGCGCTCGCCGCGCGGCCGGCGCCGATCACGGCGGGGCACCTCGACGCGCTGGGTACCGAGGTGCGCCGGGCAGCGCGGGACCGCCGTCGGGCCGCGTCGGCCCGGGGAGCGGCGTCGGCCTCGGAAGCGGCGTCCGCCTCGAAAGCAACGTCCACCGCAGGCACGACCACCTCAGGCACGAGCGCGAAGGAGCGGATCGCATGAACCTGACCGGAACCCTGGAGGACGACGGCCGGACGCTGGTGCTGGTGCGCCGGTTCGGCGTCCCGATCGACGACGTGTGGGCGAGCGTCACTGAGTCGGAACGGCTGGCCCGGTGGTTCGGCACGTGGACCGGCGACCCGTCGTCGGGCCGCGTGCTGGTGACCATGAACGCGGAGGCCGAGCCCGGCGCACCGGCCGAGTTTCGCGTCGACGCGTGCGAGCCGCCGCGGCTGCTCGCCGTCAGCGCCGAGGACGAGTTCGGGAACTGGCGGCTCAGCGCCGAGCTCGCGGAGGTGGACGGCGGCACCACGCTGACCCTGCGGCAGAAGGAGCTCGACCCCAAGACCCTCCCGGAGACGGGGCCGGGCTGGGAGTGGTACCTGGACCGCCTCGTCGCCGCGATCGAGGGCGGCGAACCGCCGACGCTCGCCGGCTTCGACACCGACTACATGCCGATGAGCACGGGCTACGCCGCGCTCGTGCCGGGCGGCGCAGTTGACGAGCCCTGACCGGTCGCGCGGCGCCCGGCTGGCCGCCCACGAGGCCGTGTCCACGGCCTTGTCGCGGTGCAGCGACCGCAGGCTGCGCGAGCTCGTCGACGCCGGGACGCCGATCGGTTCCGGCATCGGCGGCGCGACCGTGCTGCTGGATATCGAGGGCACGCCGGTGTTCGTCAAGCAGGTGCGGCTCACCGACCTCGAACGGCGTCCGGAGAACGTCGGCTCGACGGCGAACCTGTTCGGGCTGCCGGACTTCTGCCACTACGGCGTCGGAATCATCGGCGGCCCGGGCTTCGGCGCCTGGCGGGAGCTGGCCGCGCAGGTCATGACGACGGACTGGGTGCTCGCCGGGGAGTACGAGGGCTTCCCCCTGATGTACCACTGGCGGGAGCTGCCCGACGCCGGCCAGCCGCTCCCCGAGGAGCTGGCCGACGTCGACCACGCCGTCGCCTACTGGGGCGGCGGGCCCGAGATCCGGCACCGGATCGAGGCCGTGCAGCAGTCCTCGGCGAGCCTCGTGCTGTTCCTGGAGTACATCCCGCAGAACCTGCACGACTGGCTCGACGTCCAGGTCAAGGCCAGGGACGAGGCCGCCGAGCGGGCCTGCGCCCTGGTGGAGGGCGAGCTGGCGGCCGGCATCGCGTTCATGAACGCCCGCGGGCTGCTGCACTTCGACGCCCACTTCCAGAACATCCTGACCGACGGCGACCGGCTCTACTTCGCCGACTACGGCCTGGCGATCTCCTCCGGCTTCGAGCTCACCCCGGACGAGTCGGCATTCTTCGACGACCATCAGGACTACGACCGGTACTACGCCGCCACGCACCTGGTGAACTGGCTCGCCGTCGCGCTGTACGGGTTCGGACCCGAGGGGCGCAGGGCTTTCGTCCGTTCGTGCGCCGAGGGCGTGCCGCCCGAGGGAGTTCCGGCGGCGCTCGCGGCGGCGCTGCTCCGGCACGGGCCGGTCGCCGCCGTGGTCGGGGACTTCTACCGCGCGTTCCAGCGGGAGAGCCGGGAGACGCCGTACCCGCTGGAGGCGGTCCGCCGGATCGGGCGGGACCGGATCGGGCGGGCGGGGTAGGCCGGGCTCACCAGTGGGTCGGGCCCGACCCGTCGTCGCGGTGGGCGAGCGTGGCCAGCGCGTCCTTCCAGTGCCCCTCGGAGGCGGTCGCGTGCTGCGCGGTGTCGATGTTCTCCTGGGTCACGGTGACGCGCGTGCCGCCGTCGTCGGGCGTGAGCTCGATCCGGATCTCGTGGTAGTTCTCGGGGACGTCCGCGAGCCCGCTGAGCGGCGCGAAGTGCGTGAAGTGCAGCAGCCGCGGGCGGTCGACGGCGATGACGGTGCCCTTGTCGGCGAAGACCCGGCCGAAGAAGTGGCCCTCGAAGACGATCGGGCTGCCCGGCTGGTAGTCGGTCTCGACGTTGGCGCCCAGCATCCACCGCGCCCCGGGGTGGGTGAGCTCGGCCCAGACCCGCCCGGGTGGCTCGGCGATGTGGGTGGTCGCCGTGGCGGTGTGACGCGGGGTCTCGATGCTCATCGCTGTCCTCCGTGCTGGTTCTCGGATCTGACCGTAGCGTGTCGGTCGGCATCCCTATCGTGCCCGGGAATCGGCGGGGCGCACGGTGTGTCACAGACCGCCGGGTTGGACATCCTTCTCGACCGCACCGGTGTTGCGCAGGAACACGATGATCCAGCTGAAGATGAGGATGGCCGCGACCAGCTCGACGGCCGTCAGGTTGTAGTACCCGGTGATGAAGAAGACCGCCAGGACCACGATGACCGCGACGTAGGTGTAGCCGAGCAGGACGAACACCCGCGGCATCGACGGGAGCAGGCGACGAAGGCTCACGACAAGCGCGATGTACACGACGACCATTCCGGTGGCGGACGTGTTGTGCACGGCCAGGAACTCGTCGACGGGGAAGATCCCCACGCACGCCAGGAGAATGCCGATGAGTACGAGCGCCGTCCGGACGCGGCCGCGGCCCCGCACCTCCGCGGGCGTCGAGTGCGGGAGGTACGCGGTCGCGTAGTGCGCGATGGTCGTGACCATGACGCCGGCGACGATGAGGGTCAGGTTGAACGCCATGGCGGAGATGTCGTCGGTCATCCCGAGGGCGCTGAGGTTCTCCTGCCACCACAACGGGTCGGTGGCGCTGAGCATGCTGGCGAAGGCGCCGACGGTGAGGAAGACCGCCAGGACGAGCGAGAGCGTCATCGGGGTGAGGTTCACGGCGGAGAGGAACGTCAGGTAGGTGGTCACGGCCAGGGCCACACCGGCGAGCACCGCGGCCGACGTCGGATAGGCGGTCGCTCCGACGAAGCTCCTGCTCACGATCGATGCGAGCCCGATCCACCCCAGCAGCGCGATGACGGCGTGCGCCAGGGCAAGTGCGGCGACGTCGAACCAGCGCAGCCGGGGGCGTTCTCTGTCGTCGGCTGCTTCGCGCCGGATCTGGCCGCGCCGCGACACACAGCCGAAGAGGACCGCCGCGATCGCGACCAGCGCTCCGCCGATCGCGGCGAAGTCGCCGACCGAGCCGCGTCCGGAGATGGGCACGTCGCGACCCTGGAACACGACGAGCCCGACGAGCACCCCGAGCACGAAGGCGACCGCGCCGGCGAGCAGCGCCGACGACTCGCGTGACTCCGTGGTGTCGGCGGGGCGACGGAAGATGCGGTTGATCGGTGTCGGCTCACTCATGTCGGTTCTCCTGCCTGGTCGCCGCTGGGCCTGGGACGAGCATGTGGGAAGGCCGCTGCGTCGGTGTCACCCGAACAGGATGATCCGTTGGGATCGATTGCGCCTGGCCGGCTGGCGCGGGAAGACCATGGACTCGGGAGCGCGGCATAGCCTTGCGCGGTGGTTCTCTACCTGGTCCGGCACGGCCGCCCGATCCTCGACCCAACCGTCCCGGCGTTGACGTGGGTCCTGGACCCTGAGCACGAGCACCAGATCGCGGACCTGGCGGCGCGGGCGCCGTGGCCGGACGACGCCGTCTGGTTCACCTCGCCCGAGCCGAAGGCAGCGCGCACGGCGTTCCTGCTGACCGGGCGGGACGTTCCGGTGGTGGAGGACCTGCGGGAGCACGACCGCTCAGGCACGGGATGGGTGCCGGACTTCGTGGACGACCCTGGCGATGCCGGACGTGATCACCGTGGAGTAGACAGCGCGGCGCACGAGCGCGGGACTCACGGCCGGGCCACCGAGGTCTGCAGGCGCCCCTTGAAAGCACCGAGCACCGGCTGCCCCGGTCGCGAGTCGAGGATCGCGAACGCGACGTGCTCGAACCTTGGCCGCTCGGCCAGCGCCTCGGCGAACGCGGACGCGACGTCGGCGGGGTCGTTGCCGAACACCCCGCAGCCCCACGCGCCGAGGACGATCCGGCGGCTGCCGTGGGCGGCGGCAACGTCGAGCACCCGTACGGCCCGGCGGGCCAGGGTGGCCGTGACCTCGCCCACCGCGGTCGGCTGGTTGCGCTCGATCGCGGAGCGGTTCGGCGCCGCCGCCGTCAGGAAGGTGACCGGGTACGGCTCGGCGAGCAGGGCGCCGTCGTCGTCCCGGATGACAGGGACGTCGGGGGAGAGGATGACCCGGTCGCTGTAGAGCAGGGACGTCTCGCGGCGGTGGTGCTCGTAGAACTCGGGCACGGTGGTCTGGGTCGCGTACAGCGCGGAGCTGCGCGCGATCGCCTCCTCCTGGGCCTGGGCGCCGTTGAGGAACCCGCCGCCCGGGTTGCGTGCGGAGGCGAAGACCAGGCAGGCGGTGCCCGGGCCGAGACGCCGGGCCGCCGCGAGGCTGGACTCGTCGCACCTCGACCGTGGTGGGGCCGGACCAGGCGGCGCCCTCGAGTACCGGTGTGTCGGGGAGGATCAGGCGCGTCTCCGCGACGGCGGTCACGACCTGGTCGGCGATGTCGACGCGCTGTCCGTGTGCGCTGTAGCTTCCGGCGCGGACGGCGTCCATGGTCTCGGCCGCGAGGGTGCGGAACCGGTCCCGGCTCCTGTTCGACGAGGTCACGGCCGCAATCGTGGCCGCCGGAAACGGAGCCGGTCAATCAATTTGTCTGCGAGCTGGTGGGTCGGGGGAGGTCCGCGAGGTATTTCAGACGGGATCTGTGGTCATGAGTTTTCGCTCCCAGTAGGAGGCGAACGGCACGGCATGGGTCAGTGCCAGATCTCGCCATGCCAGGTATTCCTGGAGCCGTTCCTCGGGCAGGAGCTCGCCGCCGAGGAACTTTCCGTCGGCCGTGTAGTGCATTCGGTAGACGGTGCGGTCGTCGAAGATCCAGAAGTCGTGATCGGGCAGGCCGGTCACCTGCTGGTCGGCCAGGTCGATGATCCCGATCGACTCGCCGGCCCTGATGTTTCCGGGGTACGTGGACAGCTCGTAGCGCAGATAATCCGTCAGCGGAGACCGCAGGACATGGACGCGAGAGATCGCCTTGCCCTTGTTCGTCATCGAGCGGACCCAGGGATTGTCGAGCCAGTGAGGCCCCATGTCCTTGCCCGCGAGGAACCGGGCCATCTCCTCCGGCTCGTCCTCGACGTCGTACTCGGCCAGGGTCTCCAACCGAAAGGCACTCCGTTCGAACGTCTCGAAAAGGCGGCCGAAAGCCAGGCCTTTGAGCATGGAGATGGCCTGCATCGAGTCTTCCTTGTGGTCGTAGATCCGCGTCGCAGTTAATGTTTCCGACCGGCGGAGTGTCGTGTCAAGATTCTCAGCTCGTCGGAACGGGAAAATCTGACTCGCCGAACGGTATCGCGTGCGCGGGGATGTGCGCTTCTACCCCGTCATTGGGCCCGAAATCAGCGTGATTTCAGGCCCAATGAC